>JABBBA010000322.1 GCA_018607685.1 K189A clade bacterium
GTGTAAAGGTGGAGTGATTAGATGTCTGTTTGTGACGCGAGTGTGACACAACGCTGCGAACTTCTCTGTAGTGGTGACACTCGATCTTGCCAACCAATGCATTCCAGTACGACTTCTGACCCGTAGGTCTATTCCAGTATCAACGACATCAGCAAGAGAACAGGCTGCCTTATCAACTGGTGAAGGAACTCTGCAGCTATCCCTTCAAAGTAAAGCCAACGACTACCTTGCCCGTTATCCAAAGGGTAAGAAAGTAATCGTGCACTACAACCCCCCGGAAACCAGAAGAATCCGTGCTTGAGGTCAGGGAAGAAACCCCGTGGGTTTACGTCGCCGCCGCCGCGGTCTGTTTTATCGTGGGCTATAATTTCATTTAACCATCCTGACCCTTTATGTCTGGTTTTCGCTCGTCAACCAGAATTTGAGGGAGGCGAGGTCAAGTACCGAAGTAGACAGGATTAGAAAGTTGCCGAATCGTCGGTGATCATAGTGAATCAAGTTAAGGCTTGGTTTCAACCACCCACTATCAGCTATTAGCCATGATCCTACCCTGAAGCTGTCTGCATTTTTCCAACAGCCGGCTGGAAGACCTTTTTGTGTCAGATGGCCAATAGATTTTTAACGCGCCAATCCATATGATGGCCTGTTTTTCATGCCGTATTGACAGCGGCCCGTAACGGGAACACCCCTATGACTGAGTTGACCAAGATCCTGCTAGACGAAACTGAGATGCCGACGCAGTGGTACAACATTGTGGCAGATTTACCGGAACCTCCTCCACCACCGCTCCACCCGGGCACGCACGAGCCTGCAACGGGTGCAGATTTCAGCGCAATTTTTCCGGAGGCGCTGATCGCCCAGGAAATGTCGCAGGAGCGGTACATCGACATACCCGGCGAGGTTCTGGATGTTTATCGACTTTGGAGACCCAGCCCCCTGTTCCGCGCTCACCGGCTGGAAAAGCTCCTGGATACGCCAGCAAAGATTTACTACAAGTATGAAGGTGTTTCACCTGCAGGCTCCCACAAGCCCAACACCGCGGTTCCGCAGGTCTGGTACAACGCCCAGGAAGGTATCACCAAACTCACCACAGAAACCGGCGCGGGTCAGTGGGGCAGCTCACTGGCATTTGCCTGTGCCCAGTTTGGCCTTGAATCCGAAATCTGGCAGGTAGCTGCTTCCTATCGAGCCAAGCCTCACCGCCGCACGATGATGGAAATCTGGGGCGGTAAAGTTCATCCCAGCCCTTCCGAGGTAACTGAATTCGGTCGTTCGCTATTAGCTCAGGACCCCGATCATCCGGGCTCTCTGGGTATCGCTATCTCCGAAGCCGTGAGTGAGGCCATTGAGGACCCCAAAACACGCTATGCGCTTGGCAGCGTGCTTAACCATGTCCTGCTGCACCAGACGATTATCGGCGAGGAAGCTTTGCTGCAACTCGCGAAAGTGGGTGACGTTCCTGACGTACTCGTTGGCTGTACCGGCGGCGGATCAAACTTCGGCGGACTGGCTTTCCCGTTCCTGCGAGAAAAATTGAAAGGCAATATGAACCCGGTCATCCGCTGCGTCGAACCCACCGCATGTCCTACCCTCACCAAGGGCCAATATCGATACGACTTTGGTGACACAGCCGGTCTCACGCCCTTGATGAAGATGCACACCCTGGGCGCATCTTTCATCCCGGAACCCATTCACGCCGGCGGTCTCAGGTATCACGGCATGGCGCCGCTGGTGTCCCATGTGTACAACCTCGGGCTGGTCGAGGCCATCGCCATACCCCAGACAGAATGTTTCGCGGGTGCCCTGCAGTTCGCCCGAAGCGAGGGCATCGTCCCTGCGCCGGAGCCAACGCATGCGATTGCCGCCGCAATTCGCGAAGCGTTGTTGTGTAAAGAAACCGGCGAAGAGAAAACGATTCTCACGGCCTTATGCGGTCACGGCCACCTTGACCTGGCCTCTTACGATAAATATATGTCAGGCGAGATGGTTGATCTTGACCTGTCAGACGATGTCATTGCAGCCGCCATGAAAGGTGTACCGGTTATTGGCTGATCAATGCGAGCCACGAGCCGCGACGAAACACGAGGAGAAATTATGAAGTACAGAGGGTTTACAGCATTAAACGTTGCCATGATTTTGGGCACCGGTCTGGTGTCATTGCCATCACAGGCTGAAACAGACCAAAGTCAGGACCAGGCCGCCCGTCTCATGGAAGAGTTGGTAGTGACCGCACGCCGAAGAGAAGAAGGCCTGCAGGATGCACCGCTTGCCGTCTCGGCATATACCAACGAAACGCTCGACTATCGGGGCGTAACACGCCTGGATGAGATCGCACGTTTCGTACCCGGACTGACACTGGAAAATAACCCCAGCTTTGGCGGCGCTTCTAATTCAGCGGCTATCTATCTTCGCGGCGTTGGTCAGAAGGAATTCCTGCCAACAACGGAGCCCGGCGTTGGCCTGTATGTTGACGGTGTTTACGTTGCCAGATCAGTCGGCGCGATCCTCGATATCGTGGATGTGGATCGACTGGAAGTACTGCGGGGTCCACAGGGTACGCTCTTTGGCCGAAACACCATTGGTGGTGCCATATCAATCAATACCATCAAGCCCGAACCCGGTGGCGAACTGGAAGGCGAACTCTCTGTTTCTGCCGGCACGGACGACCTGCTTCGGCTGAAAGGTGTGGTCCATGTCCCCATCAGTGATACCTTTGCAACACGCCTGTCCATCGCATCCTTTGAACAGGATGGTTACGTAAAACGCACAGACGGCACCGACCTTGGCGACGACGATACCATCACCGCACGGTGGGCCTTTGCCTGGCAACCCAACGACCGCTTTTCAGCCGACCTTGCCTTTGACATGACCAGAGATCGTGAAAATGGTCCAGCTATGCAACTGATTGGCATAGACTTTACTGATCTCAGCCAGCTGAATGGTGTCGTGCTCGCACCACCACCGCCGATGGCCTTTATTCACAACGTCACCGCGGCGGCGGTTGCCCCGGGTGTTCCCTGTGCTGCCACTGATGCTGCTGGCAATGGCATCACATCGAACCCATCCGTACCCAACTGCTACGACGATCGTTTTATCGGTGCTGATGACCAGAACGAGGGCACTGCTCCGGCCTATTCTGAGACGGATGTCTTTGGTGCGTCCCTGACCCTGAACTACGAGTTCAATGATGCTTTGACCCTGAAGTCGATCACCGCCTGGCGGGAACTTGATTCAGAGTTCGCCCGGGATGGCGATCATTCTCCCCACAGGATCTCGCAGTTCTACGATGATCTGCAGCAGGACCAGTTCAGTCAGGAACTGCAGCTGCTAGGCACCGCTGATCGCCTTAACTGGATCGTTGGCCTCTATTATTTCAACGAAGACGGCGACAACGAAAACATCCTGGATTTCACGGTATCTAACTTCCGTTCGGGTGGTGAATTCGACAACGAAGCATGGGCCGCATTCGCGCAAATGACGTATGACCTTACCGACAGACTGCACCTGACGGTTGGTGGCCGCTATACCGACGAAGAAAAGTCTTTCAAGCCTGATCAGATTATTTTCACCAACTACTTCGCGGGCATCAGCCAGGTCGTACCTCCCGGTAATCCGTTGGCCGCACTGGATGCACCTTTCCTGCAGGCAGGCGAGAGAATCCTGCCCTTTATTGAAAAGCAGATCGATATAGACGAATTCACGCCCATGGTTAACCTGGCCTTTGACGCCACGGAAAATGCCATGCTGTATCTCAGCTATTCCGAAGGATTCAAGTCAGGCGGGTTCACGCAGCGGGTCTTCCCGCCGGTCGTGGCCGGATTCACCGCGCCACCCGGGACCCCGGACATTGACCTTATCCCAACTTATGAACCCGAGTTTGTCGAGGTGATTGAGTTTGGTTTCAAGACAAGCTTCATGAACGATCAGGTGCGTCTCAACGGTGCCATTTTCCAAACGGACTACGACGACCTCCAGGTCCAGGTGTTTAACAGCGTGGCCCCTGTGACGCAAAACATCGGCGCCGCTACTATAGAAGGCTTAGAGCTGGAACTGATGGCTTCGCCTGGCGGCGGCTGGTTCTTTGAGGCGAGCCTGGCTCTGCTCGATGCCAGTTACGATGATATCGATACCGGTATTACGCTGATTGGCGAAAACTTTGATTTTGAGCGTGTCCCTGAAACCACTGCGAGCCTTGGTGTATCGAAGGAATTTTCACTGGACGAACTGGGGGCAGTGACGTTACGGGCAGACTGGAGCTACCGTTCGGAAACCTACAATGATGCATACAACACAGCAATACTCGAGACAGACAGCTACGACCTTGTTGATGCGAGCATCCGCTGGTCAAACGTAGCTGAGGACTGGACAGTGGTGCTGTCCGGCCGAAACCTCACCGACGAAGAGTTCCTGATAACCGGCGTTTACGGCACGGCGTTTCAGTCTTACGAAGGCGCCTACAATCGGGGCCGACAGTGGCAGTTTGAAGTACGCAAGAGTTTTAACTAGTCGCACTTTAATTACAGAACAAACTTAAGAGGAAGCAACCCGTGGCCAGAGTCAGTATCGCCAAGCCAGAGATAGTAGATGACCCTGCCGTCCAGGGAATCTTCGATTGGGTCACCCAGATGGAGGGAAGCGTTCCCAACCACTTCTATGTGGAGCTCAATTTCCCCGAGTTCTTCACCGCAAAACTCGGCGCGACCAAAGTGCTGTGGGAGGCCGGGGAACTCACCATGGAAGAGATTCAACACGTTGGCATCCTGGTGTCCCAGGCCAATGGCTGCCAGTACTGTACCGCCGCATTCTGCACAATCCTTAACCACGGAATGGGTACGCCTGAAGACTATATCGAGTCACTACTGGATTCAGGTGCCCAAGCTGCGGACAGCGAGCGCCTGAGCGCCATTCTGGACTACGCGTTACAGGTGAACAGCAATGCCGCCGGTGTTGAGGATTCGCAGGTCGAAAGCCTGCGAGAAGTCGGCCTTACGGATAAGGGTATCGTGCAGCTCACCCATGTCGTCAGTGATTTTTCGTCTTACAACAACCTCAACCTGGCTCTGCAAACCGACTACGATTACCGTGATCTCTGGCAGCAGCTTGCGTTCAAAGGATAATCAGAAGAACACGCACAGATAAGATCAACGTAGCCCTTAAGGAACACCCGGCGCGAGGCCGGCAGCGGAAGGTACCCAGGCCATTCTATGATGCGATGGCGCCAAGCAATTGCCTTGCGGACTATAGCTATACAATGCCAGGAATTGCAGCTATCAGATCGTGTCGCGCAGCCTGAAGCAGTGTTTGGCAACCTAACGGTTGTCTTTCATCCCTGATTAGCCAATAGTTTAAACCTAAATAATTTAGCCCCGGGTCACCCCATATGACAATGTTCGATCAAGCGATCCTAGAAAATCCCTACCCTTCCTATGAGAAATGGCGAGCAGAGAAACCCATTTGGTGGGACGAAGATTCAAGCATGTGGATTGTCACGCGGTATGAAGATGTCAGGGGTGTACTAAAGGACGCAGCAACTTTTTCGTCAAAAGCGATGGGCGAAGGCGAGCAACGCGCAATCGCTTTACCGTTGCTTTCAGATGACCCACCGCGCCATACGGAGTTGCGGGCGATTGTTAACCGGGTCTTTACAAGCAGCGCTTTGAAAGAAATGGAAATAGAAGTCTCTGAACTCGTCGACGAATTGTTAGACGAGATCAAAGGTGAACAGCTTATTGATATCTCTGATGCTTTCACCATTCCTCTTCCTATTCGAATCATCGCGCGATTGATGGGAATACCAGAGGAGCGTAGCGATGACTTCAAACGCTGGTCGGATGCACTAACAGGGACCGCAGATGCAACCGATATGGAACAACGCTTGCCTGACATCATGGAGATGATGGGCTATTTCGTATCGTTGATACCGGAGCGAAGAAGCAACCCTGGTGATGATTTGATCAGCAAAATTGCAACGGCCACTGTCGAAGGTGAACAGTTAGGTGATCAGGATATCGCCGGTTTTTGCATGCTGCTACTGATCGCAGGTAACGAAACCACGACCAACCTGTTGAGCAATTTGCTTAACTACTTGGCGACAGACCATGAAATGTGGGAGACATTACGGCAAGACCCGGGAAAAATTGATGCGGCAATTGAAGAAATTCTCCGATACGATTCTCCCGTCCATTTTGTGTCACGTAAGGCAACCAAAGATACAGAGATCGCCGGTATAAATGTCAAAACCGGCGACGTTGTAACTGTGATTATGGGCGCTGCAAACCGCGATGAATCACACTACGAAGATGCAGATACTTTCCGCCTTGATCGTGGCAAGAGCGATCACCATACCTTTGGGCATGGCATACATTTTTGTATTGGCGCGCCGTTAGCAAGACTAGAGGCTCGCTACGCGCTTCAAGGTCTCTTCAAGCGTTATAGTCACATTCGACATCCCATATCAGCAGACAACGAGAGAACGCACTCTTTTATGTTGCGGGGTTTCCATCATCTTTGGTTGGAGTGTCAGCAGGTTAGCTAGGCTTTCAGTGCAGGTCCATGCTTGAGACTCTTCGGTGTTCCGGAACAAAGATATCGTCAAGGATGAGGTCTTTACTGCCGGTTCCTGACAGGCCTATCTGCCAGTTGTGCACAATGAATAGATTGGCCACCCAGCCAATGGAGCCACAGGCTGTTGCCAGCGTGCGGATGACTTCCGCCGCCGTATCGAAACCCAACTCAAATCCGCCAAACTGTCTGGGCTGCAGAATTTTGTGAAATTCCGCATCCCGAAATTCCTGTACGGTTTCATCAGAAAGACGTCGATTCTCTTCCGCTATCGGCGCCCTTTCACGCAACCCGGGCAACAACGCTTCGGCACGCGCAATCAACTCTGTCTGGTCTGGCACCCGCTCTGCCTGCATTTGATTCAATGCCGTGGCTAATCCTCTCGAAACTGTTATTGGTTAATGACTTGATAATATACTTGTCGGGTTCGTGAGCGAAATCGATACATCGCATACCATACTCAGGCGAGGCCAAAGGAGATTGAAAATGGATAGCAGCTTCAATTACGACGACGTGAGCCACTACACGCTTGAAGAAAAGGATGAACAGGCTCTGATAGACGCCCAGAACGAATGTACCTTCATGTGGAGCACAAAAGACGGCTGGCCAGTTGGTGTCATCATGTCCTATGTTTTTGATCAAGGTTACTTCTGGCTCAGCGTCTCATCCCTGCGCGTTAGAGTGCAGGCAGTTGCACGGGAACCTCGCACCTCAATCTCCATCACCAGCAAAGGGTGCGGTATGGAAGCACCCTTAAGCCTTACCTACAAAGGAACCTGTGAAGTGCTCAGCGATCAGGAGACTGTAGGCTGGTTCCTGCCGGCTCTGGCAAAACGGTTACGCGCGGGCGATGAGCAGGCACAGAAGGAATTTGTAAGGCTGAACAACACGCCTAATCGGCGTGTACTGAAATTCAAGCCGACTAAAAAGATCGGTTTCGATAGCCGAAAAATGCGTCAGGCGACACAGGATGCAGAAGAGCGTTGATTGTGGGCATCATTTACCAGGTAATAGTGAAAGGCCGACTATGAATCTGGAACTCAAAGGCAAACGCGCAATTGTTCTCGGCGGCAGCCTTCGCCATAGAAATAGAGAAGTGTGAGAGATGTGGTGGCTAAGTAAAGATCATAGCCAGCATTGAGGACCCGGACGTTATCGAAAAGGTGATGTTCGAATCAAGGAACCAGAGGTTTGGCGCGAACAGTCCACCTGTCGCTCTTTGGCAATCTCTACAGTGACATTGGAACATGAACAGCGGAAGTACATTAATTTCAAACTTAATGTCGCCGCAAGCGCATCGTCCGGTAATTGGTAGCGAGTTTTTCATTGATTAACCTTCACGTGATTTTCGGATTCTGTTCCTAAGGCCCAATCGGCCTACCTTGCGCCGGTCGATCAAGGCCCCGGCAATAACGTTTGGCCACCATCGCGGATACATTCGAGATCCGATAGTTGTTCGGGGGTGTAAGCTATGAGTGACCTCAATTTTCAATTCAATGAGATCACTATAATGCGAGTGAAGAATATCGGCATCTGCAGTGTCTTTTACTCCCCCGTCAAATGCCTCTACACTTCATGGGTATTTATCGGCTAGCAGCTGTGGAGAATTGAATGGACAAGCCAACAGACAGAACGGTATTTCAGAATGCGTGGGTGGTCGATGATATAGAAGTCGCCTGCCGAAAATGGGTGGATGAACTTGGTGTCGGCCCCTTTCATATCGCAGACTACACGCCCGAGACTTTCGACGAGATCACCTATCACGGGCAACCCTCGGAGCTCGCCATGAGAGTGGGTATTGCCCAGGCGGGTAATGTTCAAATCGAGTTGATCGAGCCGATCAGCGAAGAATGTGCCTACCGCGACTCGGTCCCCAAAGGAACGATGGCCTTTCATCACATGTGCGTCTGGACGCTGGACTTTGAAGCTGATCACGCCTACTTCGATAAACTCGGGTATCCGGCAGCCAATACCGGCAAGCTGGGCGATATCGAATTTGCCTATTTCGACACTCGCCCCTTACTCGGTTGCATGCTTGAGGTCGTCACCAAAGCCGACTCGGTGGTGCAGAACTTTGAGTCCTATAAAGAAATCGCAAAGAACTGGGACGGCAAGGATCCGATCCGATACCGATGAGAGGAGAGCTTGACGAAAAGGTCATACTGATCACCGGAGCAACCTCCGGAATTGGTCTCGCAACTGCTCGGCATTTCTCTACTCTCGGGGCCTGCGTCGTCGGCGCCGCGCGTTCGCACGACAAGGGCCGAGAGTTTCTGGAACAGTTATCGGTGGATAATGCCAATGTTCGGTTCATTGCCACAGATGTCACTATCAATGATCAAGTGAAACAAATGCTGGCCTTTGCCTTGGATGAATTTGGTCGCCTGGATTTTGCATTCAACAATGCCGGTATCTTTATCAAGGAACCGCTCTTGGACGAACACGAGGAAGATATCTGGGATACGGTGATGAGCTCCAATCTCAAAAGTGTTTACCGCTGCATGAAGCACGAGGTCAAGGCTATGCTGCAGTCAAAACCAGCCGGCGGGGTGATCATTAACAATGCCTCCATCGTCGGGCATCGCGGCTCTACAGCATCGGGTTTGGCCTACACCACCGCAAAACACGGCGTAATCGGCCTGACCAGACAAGCCGCTCTCAGCTACGTTGATCAAAATATTCGCATAAACGCTGTATCACCCGGGCCGACACTCACGGCCGCTACAAGCGCGGGATTAAGCGGGTCCGAGGAAGAAGTTACAGCTCGCCTCACATCCCTGAATCCAACAGGCAGGACTGTCCCTGCCGAGCAGATCGCAAAGACAGTCGCATTCTTGTGTTCTTCGGCGGCCAGCATGATCAACGGCCACGACATTCCTCTCGATGGAGGTCAACTGGCCAAGCTTTAACGAGCGTCGTATTATTCTGCAAGGAGGCTATCTCTATGTCTGAAGCTATTAAAAAAGAAGGACCCGTGCCCTTCACCAAAATCACGGCCGAGCGCTATATCTCCAGCGACTATATGCAGCGAGAGCGCGATCAGTTATGGGCTAAAACCTGGTTGGTTGCCGGCGTTTCACAGGACGTTGTTGAACCCGGAGACTTCTTTGTCTTCAACCTCGAACCTGAATCTATTATCGTGTCTCGATCAGAAGCTGGCGAGCTAAACGCTTTCTTTAATGTTTGTCAGCATCGTGGCGCTCGATTGTTGCTTACCAACGCCGGGGCGATGCAAACCTACACCTGTCCTTATCACGGTTGGGCTTATAACAATGATGGTTCACTGTGCAACGTCCCGGACGAAGATCATTTCAGTCGTGGTATCCCGAAAGATAAACTCGCGCTGCAATCGCTACGCGTTGAGGATTGGGCTGGCGCAATTTGGGTTTGCATGGACCCAGACGCTCCCGGCCTGCAGGACTACCTTGGGCCCATCATCGATCTGATTGAACCCTACCGGCCTCATGATATGGCGTTAGTCGAAGACCAGACCTGCCATCTTGATTGCAACTGGAAGGCGGTGTTCGATAATTTTGGTGAGCTTTACCACGTTGAGCACATTCATCCTCAGCATGAATTGATTTTTGATTGCCCGACCTCCACTAACGAATTTTTCGACGGTGGCCACACCCGCGTGTTGATCGATGGCTTTACCGTCAACTCAAGACTGCCAATTCCCGATGATGTGCCGCCGACACAATGGGCACAAATGGAAACGCTCGGGTTAAAGAAAGAAGACTATACAGGTCGAGTCCTGGACGTACGCCGGGATGTTCAACTCAAGAAACGGGAACTCGGTCCCGCGCTCGGTTATAACTATGATTTGCTCTCCGACGGTCAACTTTCAGACATTGTTCAATACAACATTTTCCCCAACGTTGTACTCGTACTGCAGCCGGAGGAATACTGGATCCTGCGCTCAAGGCCACACCCCACGGATCCGAACAAATGTTACTGGGACAAGTTTGCGCTAAGGATGCTGCCTGATACCAGCATTCAGGAAAAAGCGACAGATAAGTTTCCGGCGTTGCAGAATCGGGCGAACGTATCGTTCAACCTCGATCAGACCTCCGACGGTACTGTACGACCGGAGCACGATGAGTTCGATCAGGAGGCCATTATCGCGGGTGAAAAAACCATGACGATCACCCTTGATCAAGACATCCATCTCATTCGCGATGTACAAAAGGGAATGCACTCGCGGGGTTTTCGTGAAGCATGGCTAAACGACGATGAAGCGCGTGTTCAGCATTATCACAGCTGGATAGACCGTTACATGAGGGAGTAAACCGTTCCCCTACGCCGTTAACGCCTTGATTTCGTCGTCAGACAAACCCGCGATTTGTGCCGACTTGTAAATCGATGACCAGAGTTGATCATCCGGAGGGATACCGTGCTCGGATCTGACTAACATGGTTTCTCTCTCAGGATCACCGGGCAGCCTCACACGATCGTGACCTACCGCTGGCTGCGAGTCTCGCAGCCAGTCAAACATTCCTTCAACCTCGCGCTGAAAGGATTCAAGACCATCGAACACGTTCGGGTCAATGATGAGCTCCAGCATATGATTAATCGTGGCATTCTTTTGTTTCTCGACATTCTGCATGGTCCATTCTCCGGCGAGCCATTGAAGACCCAGACGTTATCGAAAAGGTATTGAAGCATCCTGGGCTTGATGAGGCGTCACAGGCCAGTAACCGATCACCGCCAGAAGGTCTCTTCCCGCATTCGACCCAACTATTCTGACGTCTGCTAACGCTGGTGGGGTCTAACTCGGCTTGGTTGCCGTTAATGGTCACGCTTTGATCGACGTCCGATCGGCGAGCGGTGGCGGAGCGGTTAATGTGGGCGTGAGTATGACGTCATAACTGTGAAGTAGTTGCTCAAGTCGGTCGTAGGTGCGGGACCGACTGATTGCATCGGCCTGTAAACGGACACCATTAGTTGTGAACTTCTTTTCGTCTAATAGGCCTTGCAGAGCTAGCCCTAGACGTCTTTGTGCTTCTGTCGGCATCTGGCAGCGAGATTAGAAGCCGTCATCTGCGTCGTAACACCAGGATCGAACGACGTTGGATCATCGGCGGCAACGTCTATGACGACACCCTGTTCAGCGATCTTATCGATGGCTTGCTCGACGATAACTAAGTACTGAGCGTCAGCGGCGTTGCCTCCCATCGCAGGAACGAACAATGCGCGTCGACCATTCATTGCAAGAGGGTACAGGAAGAATAAACCAAAATTTATTGAGAACTTAACCCCGCTTCAAACCGACCCTTAATCTCAGCTTGCTTTACCTCAACGGTCGTTTCGGACAATCGCTCGAGAGTTACACCCACTATGTCCCCAGTAAACGGGAAATTATGCGGATAGGGGCCAACGGGCGAACCTGTATCCCTGCCTACGTCAAATGTTTCACCGCTCATGGAGAAAATCACCGGAACCGTTTTTTCTATTCTTTTCTCCTCCACCAGGACGCCGTCGATCAGCAGGGTCACTATGCCACCGGCGGCGAAACCGCCATCATGAAGGTACTCAACTATGAGTTCGTGTTCACCTGCCCCAGGAGCCGCTTTCGATTCCAACAGGGTCAACTCATGACCAAACCAGTTATAGAGATAACTCGGTTTACCTTCTTCATTCAGGTAGAGACTCCAGCCAGCCATGTTGCCACCTTGACAGGCAATTACCCCATTTGCGGCACCTTCATTGATGATGATGTCAGCGGTAATTCTATGCGACACATTCTTGAGGTTAATCACCGAGGACTCAGGCATTCGAGTATGAACGGTGGTGTAGGTCATTTTAGTGTGCCCTTCCAGCGAATGTGGCACAGAGTAGTCACCGCTTCGTTTCGATGAAGCATCTCTTAGAGGATATATGCCATATTGTTCGGCCTCACTTTCAAACAGTGCGCGCAACTGTTTTAGTTTTTCTGGTTCCTGAGCCGCAAGGTTATGGCCCTGAGAGAAGTCGTTAGCGATGTTGTACAGCTCCCAATCCTCTTGGGAGCCATCAAACTCATACCCTGCAAAACGAATCCAGGGTAACCGGCCATGGAAGCACGAAGCGATCCAGCCGTCCTGATAGATCGCTCTGTTACCCAAAATTTCAAAATACTGTGTGCTGTGAGTACTCGGCGCATCAGCATTATCAAAGCTGTAAACCATGCTGGTGCCATGAACGGTATCCTGGGTGATTCCGTTGACCCGCTCCGGCGCATTGATTCCGGTCAGCTCGAGAATGGTGGGAAACAAATCTATGACGTGATGAAATTGTGTACGAAGCTCACCCTGCGACTTTATGGACCCCGGCCAGGAGATTGCCATTGCATTTCTCGTCCCCCCGAAATGTGAAGCCACCTGTTTCATCCATTGAAAGGGTGAATCCAAGGCCCACGCCCAACCTACATTAAAATGGTTCTCACATTTGTCGGTGCCGAAATCACCCATGTGATCGAGCAGCCACTGCGGATCTTCGTGGACACCATTTTGAAATGAAGGCGCACTCCAGGCGCCATGTACGGTGCCTTCGGCGGAAGCACCGTTGTCACCCGTGAGATAAATAATCAGGGTTTCGTCAAAACAATCTATTGCGCTGAGACTATCAATAACGCGCTCTACCTGGGCGTCGGTATGCGCCATGAAACCGGCAAAGACTTCCATTAACCGTGATGCAACCGGTTTGTATTCGTCAGGGTATTCGTCCCAGCTTGGAACCTCATCCGGACGTTCTGTCAGTTTGGTTCCAGGCGGGATAACACCTGATTCCAACTGACGTGCGTAAATCTCTTCTCTTAGCTGATCCCAACCAGCTTCAAACTGACCTTTAAATCGATCGCTCCACTCTGGCGCAACATGATGCGGTGCGTGGACCGCAGCCGGAGCAAAATAACAGAAAAAGGGTTTGTCCGGTGCGGATACTTTCTGTCTTGCGATCCACTCGATGGCTTTGTCAGCGAGGTCTTCCGTCAGGTGATAATTGTCCTTGTCCAGGTGCGGCTCGATCGGGGTTGTCTGATCATAGACCGGCGGCTCCCAATGCGATGCTTCGGCCCCGATGATCCCGTAAAAACGCTCGAAGCCCATCCCAGTTGGCCAACGGTCAAAAGGACCAGCCGGATTTTGCTCCCAGGACGGTGTTAAGTGCCACTTGCCAAAGCATCCCGTTGAATACCCACTTTGTTTCAGTATCTCGGCAATCGTCGCGGTTTCAGGTGGTATCGCGCTGTCATACGCAGGAAAACTGTTGGCGATCTCCGTAATGCCACCCATATGAACACTATGATGATTACGCCCCGTCAACAGCGAAGCTCTGGTTGGAGAACACAGCGCCGTGGTATGGAATTGGTTGTATCGCAGTCCCGCCGCAGCCACTTTGTCGACGCCCGGGGTTGGTATAGGACCACCAAAAGTACTGCAGGTACCAAACCCTACATCATCCAGCATCACCAACAATATGTTCGGCGCACCCTTGGCTTTCTTTTCCAGGGAAAGACGTCTGGGTTCCGATTCACTGTGCAGCCGATTGACCTTTCCTGTAAAAGGAGGCGTTGGATTCGGAATACTACTCATGAACGAGCACCGGCGTCAGTAGTGCTCAAACCTGGCGAATCGAAACAATCAAAGAACGCGAGCACCGCTTCGCTATCCGTTGCAGAAGCGTCGCCGCCTGATAACAGTTCAACCAATTTTTGTTTACCCCCCAAAACTTCTGCCCACTGCGAGTGACGGATGCTTAGTGAGAGGTCAAATGACTCACCTGTTGTAGGTACTGCAACCTGGTTACGAATATGTAACCCCGCACTAGTGCCATCGTCGAACTCAATGCGCAGCGACTGATTAAGATCACCGGCGACATCGGGCTTCAACAGCACCTTAAGTGTTGTGACTGACTGACTGGCGGTTTGAGATCGAACTTCCGCCACACGGAAACGGTGGCCGCGAAACCGCTCAAGGTCCAACGACCCTTCAAGCTCTAGTGCTCTGGTTAAGCACCAGTTGCGAACGTTTGCTGAAGTTGTCGAGCGAGCAATGCCTTTTAGACCAGCGGCCAAACGGTTGCGATCCTCTTGGTCACCTGCATCGGCTCGGCCCCGTTTATTAAGATCACCCCGTACGAGCCAGGTTGCCAGCTCAATGGCCCAGCGAAAATCCATCGACTCCAATGCCGTATCAATCCTTGATCGCACGGCCGGTTTCCCGCCGAATCCCTCAATGAGTTTTTGCGCGCGATCTGGCGAAGGTGTTGGAAACAATTTCGATTCATCTTCATCAAACCAGCCAAACAGGCCGCTGTAGACTTGACGGACATGATGTTCAACTACTCCGTACAACTGCGCGGTCATGTAGTGCTCTGAAAAATGTTCCGGCAGTTTCACAAAAGAGACGAGTTCATCGAGCGTTAAGCCAAGATTGGCACCACGAACGGTTTGATCCCAAATAAACTGAATGGCATCTCTATAGTTTGTGATCGATTTCAATATCTCACTCGATCCTTCGACAGGCGGTCCGTGTGCTCCCAGCAAATAGTCGGCGCCTAGCTCAGCCATTTCATCCAAACCTTTCAATAGGATTCGTGGATCCCGGTACTCCTCTCCTCTGATTGCAAAGACATTAAAAAGTGCTGGCCACAACAAATTGTTAATCGCAAGGCTCAGCTCCGGAAACCAAATGGTGATCGAGTCCGTCGCATCAGAAGGCGCCGGGAGGCACTCAACTTTGAGCCCTGCGATCTCAAACTCAGCCCGTTCATCAAAGGTATGTTGCGCTGGCAGATGACCAGGGGTAAACGGCGCATGCGCAGGATTGCGCAGGAATTTGCCCAAGCCGACATTGACGATGCCATCCGGACCGTCGGGCGGCAGCATCACAGCAAATTGATGAACCAGTCCACGCGCTCCCCGCGGTCCTACTTCACCGCCGAAGCGGCGCAGGTTCTCTTCAATGCCGCTGTGTCCATAGATAGGAAGATCATCTAATCCTGAAGCCTTAACTACAGCGGTTGTACCGCCCACATAGTGAAAGTGTGTATAGATACAAGCAACAATAGGTGCATTTGTCTCTTTTCTGATGGCCGTGAGCGCAGCATCCATTTCCTCGACGCACTCCCCCGTGTCAATAACAATCAATCCGGCGGGACCTTCTACGAATGACTGATTCGATAAACCATTGCCCACATAGGTCCAGGCTTTTTCACCAACACGATAGAGTTTTTCTTCCAGCCTTTTACTGTGTTCAATAGTCGCCGGGTGGGCAAGCTGGCCATTTGGGCCTGTGCCAGTTTGGCCCGGTAAAAACGAGTCGGGAATGCGAAGGAAGTCAGTCACGTTTTCTTCTCTTTTAGTTTTTCAGTAAGTCGGTATAGCCATCCAGAATCGTTAATACTTTATCTCTGCTGGCCGGGGGAAGGGCAAGAATGGATCGGTCGATGCCTGCAGCCTGGTAGCCATCGAGTGTTGCTTTGTCGGCTCGAGCGCCAAAGATGCTGACAGAGAGGGTGGACATGTCTCTGCCCGCTTCGTCTGCGATTCGTTTCAGTCGTGCGAGATTCTCGGCTGCATCAAAACCATGACGGGCCCTCGGTAACCAGCCTTCACAATAATCTACAACTCTACGCAGGGTGTAGTCGGTTTCACCGCCCAGAATGACGGGGGGTGGTGTCTGCACGGGTTTAGGATGCTGCCAGGTAGCGTCAAAATTGACGTGTTCCCCATGGAATTCTGCTTCTTCTTCACACCAGAGTTGTTTCATCGCCAGAACCTGTTCTTTCATTCTGGCGAATCGCTCGTTGTATTTCGTCCCGTGCTGCCGCATCTCTTCAACATTCCATCCTCCGCCTATCCCAAACAGGAAGCGTCCATTCGACATGCGGTCCAGACTCGCAACTGATTTTGCAGTGGTAATGGTGTCTCTCTGCGGGAGTAAACAAATACCAGTGCCAAGCTTCAGTTTTTTAGTCACCGCAGCGGCGAAAGACAATCCGACAAAGGGATCATAGGTATGGGAGTACTCTTTGGGAAGGTCGGCGCCGCCGGGCCATGCCGACTCTCGACTGGCGGGGATATGAGTATGTTCGGGGATAAACAGGGATTCAAAACCCCGGTCTTCCAGTTCCCTGGCCAGTTCATCCATTTGGATAGTGTAGTCAGTAGCAAAAATCAGTACGCCAATCTTCATGCACGGTTCCTCTTTTATTTCCTGGAGCAGGAGGGAAGTACACCATTATGGCGAGTGGCTGTCGAGATGATGATCAGGTTCCGCAGAATGTCTGGCGTACGACCTCTTCTGCTCTGGGTTTCTTCGCGAACCGGATGTCTACACCCGTCAGGTCGTATGGGTTCGCCAGATTATCGACCAGTTCGTTGAACAGTTCGAAATTTCCCTCGGTAGAAGCAGCCACAATTGATTCTTCGATCAGGTGATTACGAGGAATGATGGCAGGGTTGGTGGCTAACATGTTCTGCTGTCGAGTAGGGTTATCTTCCGCATCGCATCGGGTCTTCCATCGAGCCATCCAGTCGTCGAATACAGAAGGGAAACCGGCTAGCGAGCTGACGCTGGCCGCTGGCTCAGTACCTGACAATTCGGATAAGCGGCGGAATGACAATGTGAAATCCAGTTGATTGGCTTCCAGAAGATCGAGGAAATCTTTTGCCAGTGTTTCATCTTCATCCCGCGGTGTCGCTAATCCAAGTTTTTGACGCTGTCCGGAGATATTGGCCTCAAGAAAGTAAGCCGGAAATTTGTCCAGAGCGTCCTTGGCTATTTCAATCGCGTCTTCTTCCTTGTCTGCAATGACAGGCACCAGCGCCTGGGCAAGACAGGCCATGTTCCAGTGAGCAATTCCTGGCTGGTTACGATACGCATAGCGACCACCATGATCGATGGAACTAAAAACAGTCTCCGGGTTATAGGTATCCATAAAGGCGCAGGGACCGTAGTCGATGGTTTCGCCGGATAACAATACATTGTCAGTATTCATCACACCGTGAATGAAGCCGACCATCTGCCAATTGGCCACCAGTTTCGCCTGTGCCTGCATAACGTTGTCCAGCAGCGCCAGCGCTCTCGTGTGCGGGTCGGCGCCACCGTCGACTGCGTCGGGATAATGTCGTTCAAGAACATGGTCAACCAGCAGGCCTAGAGCTTCATTGTCCTCCCGGGATCCAAAAAACTGAAAGGTACCAATTCGAATATGGCTTTTTGCAACGCGTGCTAACACGGCGCCGGGTAAAGTCTCTTCTCGATAGACAGGTTCCCCTGTTGTAACAGCGGCCAGCGATCGACTGGTCGGGACGCCGAGTGCCGCCATCGCTTCGCTGACAATGTACTCCCTTATGACCGGTCCGAGGGGCGCTCGTCCATCTCCCATTCTTGAATAAGGAGTTTGCCCGGAACCTTTCAGTTGTAAGTCGTATCTCTCTCCGTCCGTTCCAATAAGTTCACCCAGAAGAATAGCGCGGCCGTCCCCCAGTTGCGGGTTCCAGGATCCGAACTGATGACCGGCGTAAACAGTAGCGATGGGGTCGGCGCCTTCGGGTACCAGGTTCCCCGCCATGGTTGCGATACCGTCCTCGGACAATAGCCAGGCTGGATCGATACCGAGTAATCGTGCCAGTTCAGGATTGGCTCGAATAAGTTCGGGCTTTGCCACGCTCGTGGGTGATTGCCGGGAATAGAATCGTTCCGGTAGTTGGACGTAGCTGTTGTTGAAAGGCACACTCATGGGCGCGACTTTATCACACTAAGGAATGGGCAATTGGTGAAATCAGCACAGGTAATCGGAGATCTGGAAAGCATTGCGGCAGGATTTGCTGAAGATGTCATCTCCAGGCAAAAACGCAGGCAGCTCGACCCTGATGATTTTGAGCAGCTGAAAGGCGCGGGTTTTCTGCTGACGGGTGTTCCTGCAGATCAGGGGGGGCTATGGAATGGTCCTGCGGGTTCTGCGCGTTTGTACGCTGAGATGGTTCGAACGATTGCGCACGGCGATCCCAGTGTTGCCCTGGTGGCGTCAATGCATCCGGCGGTCACGGGGTTCTTTCTGGGCGTTGAATCAGTAGATGACGAAGCTGAGGCATGGAGTGCTCAGCGACAATGGGTAATTGAAAGCGCTCAAGACCATTGGTGGGGAACGGTGACTTCAGAACCTGGATCCGGCGGCGACATCATGAAGACCCGGTCAATGGCGGTGCCTGAGAAAGACCATTTCCTTATTACGGGAGATAAACACTTTGGGTCCGGTTCCGGGCAGGCAGACTTCATGATTACAACGGCAAAGGTCGAAGGGTCAGACTTGCCGGAACTTTTCTTCCTGCAAAATAAGGGTGAGCCCTGGGATGGATCAACCGGCTGCAGGATGACGGTTGAGTGGGATGGTATCGGGATGTCATCGACCCAATCTCACGCCTTTCGTTTTGAAAACTTCCCGGCAACCAAAGCAGCGTCAAGAGAGGTGCTGACCAGGGTGGCGCCGATAGGCAGCCAGATCAGCAATATGTTGTTTGCAGGGGTTGTCCTTGGGGTTGCTGACAACGCGATGGTTTTTGCCCGGGGGAAGCTTGACGGAAAAGAAGATGGCATGCGGGCGTTTGAAAAAACCGAGTGGGTAAGATGCCAGAATGAACTTTGGCTTGCTGAGCAGGCTTATGAGGGGGCTTTGCGCGCCATCGAGGCAGAAGACAAAAAGGCGCACATAACGGCTGTTCGTTGCAAGATTGTCTGCGCAGAGCTGATAGAGACTGCGCTGTCCAGAATAGGCAAGGTGGTAGGCGGGGCAAGCTTTTCAAAAGCGATGCCGCTCGCACAATGGACCCAGGATGTGAAAGCTCTTGGGTATCTTCGGCCGCCATTGCCTCTGGCATACGATCAGTTGCTTGGTGAGTAGGATGGGAGAAATGCGATGTTAATTACTGAGGGCCGGCTCCGGGAATTTGCAAAAAAAATCTTTGAGCAACTAGGCGCGACCGAGGACCGTGCCTGGCAGGTCGCAGAACACCTGGTTGAAGCGAACCTGAAAGGACATGACTCGCACGGTGTTGGCATGATTCCTAATTACGTAAATGGAGCTCGCAAAGGACATCTGCACGTCAATGAGGATGCAGAGTTGGTGGTAGATAAGGGCGCAGTGCTTCTCGTGGACGGCCATTTCGGTTTTGGCCAGGTCGTGGCAAAACAGGCAACGCAGATGGGGATTGAGCGCGCGAAACAGATTGGAATGGCCTGTGTAGGCTCAAAGAATAACTACCACATCGGTCGTGTTGGAACCTATGGAGAGCAATGTGCCCGGGAGGGTCTGGTATCAATCCATTTTGTTAATGTGGTTGGTCACTCGCCCTTTGTTTCGCCCTGGGGTGGCCGGGATAAAAGAATGCAGACGAATCCGTTTTGTTGCGCTATTCCCACCGCCGGTGACCCGATTGTGCTCGATATGGCCACAAGCGCGATTGCGCTGGGCAAAGCTCGCGTGGCGAGAATGAAAGGAGTAGCCGTGCCCGAGGGCTCTGTGTATGACGCCGAGGGCCAGCCGTCAACTGATCCTAATGTGCTCGAGCAGGGCGGGTCCCTTGCGCCCTTTGGTGAGCATAAGGGTTATGGGCTGGCGCTTGTCTGTGAACTGCTCGGCGGTGGGCTAGCGGGGGAGTGGACAATGCAGGATGTCGACAGGCAAACCGACATGACGATTAATCATATGCTGGAGTTCATTATCGACCCGAACCTGTTCGGTGGCCTGGAGGCCTTTCAGGAAGAAGTGGAGGGCATGTCACGTTGGTTGCGGGAGTCCGAGCCGGCTACCGGTAATGACAGGGTCAGGTTGCCGGGAAGAACCTGAGCGGGAGTCTATGAGTGAGAGAACCGCAAACGGAATTCCATTGGATGATCGATCCTGGGATTCGATTGTTAAGGCTGCCCAGGTTGCCGGGATGCCTCTCGATACAATTACGTCGCTAACACAATGAGCTTGCCTTTGACTCAACTCATCCGTCGGTGGCAATAATTAGCTCGTTGCCGTCTTCACGCACCGTATAGCTCGCGATATCCAGAAAGGCTGGTCCCCCCAGGCATTTGCCGGTGGTAACGTCGAACCTGGCTCCATGGAGTGGGCAGGTAATCGTTGTGCCCCTGAGTCTTCCCTTGGACAGAAGTACTCGAGCGTGAGAGCAGATGTCGGACACCGCATGATACTGCCCCGCGATTTTGCATAGCAGGACGTGTTGGCCGTCCTCTTTCAATGCAATAGATTCCCCATCTTCCAGGGACTGGCTTACTCTTATTTCTGACATTAGCGAATTGGATCCTTACCATCCCAGTTTTGTGCCGCTTCGGCAATTTCTGCGAATCTTGCGACGGTTCCTTCGTTCTTTGTGACAACCTCAAGCATGCACCCCATCAAAGGGCGTGTATCAAAGTAAGCGAAGTCTATGTGGCGCACCTTGCCCGTATTAGCGGCGGCATAACCCAGGCTTTCCATGTATTTGAGGTCTGCTTCGAAATCAAGCGTCCAGACACACATATGGTGAAATCCCAGCTGACCTTCAGGGACGCTGTCACGATACGCGCATCTGTCCGTCGTTGGTTCGATCAGTTCAATCTGGACATTGCCTGCCTGTGCCACAGCCACTTTCATCGACAGCTCCGATGGCTCTCCCCGGTAGGTAATTTTTTCAAAGGTGCCAGGTGTGTAGTCAGTGAGGAAGAAAGGTCCGATGCCAAGTTCGGTCACCCATTTCATGCAGGCCGATTCGATGTCGGGAACAACCCAGGCGTTTTGGAAAATTGTTCGATCGGTTGGTTTGTCCATGTCCGGTAAGTGTTTGCTGGTTGAGCGAGCATTCGAGTGTAGAGAATTTTGCCTGTGAGGAAAAGAGGGTTGGACATATGGGCGTTCGCTAACTGCCTCTCAAAACATTGTGGTGACAGCGACCAGGTTCGTACTATAGTGCTGGTTCGATTCAGCAACTTTTGGAGTTGAAGGTGGGCTACACGCCGGGTCAGCTGTCAGATATTGAACTTATAAGAGATGTTGCCAAACGCTATTGTCGAGGCGTAGACCGGCTCGACGAAGCAGAGATGAAATCAGCCTACTGGCCGGATGCGACAGATGATCACGGTACTTTCGTGGGGAACGCCTGGGAGTTTGCAGAACACTGTATGGTTGGTCACCTGAAATGGCGATCCACGAATCACTGCATCTTTAATCATTTGATCGAACTGGATGATAATGGTGTTTATGCGCGGGGTGAAATCTACAACGTAAGCTATCTGCTGCAAAAGGAAGCGGACGTGCTGGATACCTGGCACGGGCGTTACCTGGACCTGTACGAAAAGAGAGATGATGAATGGCGCATACTCGAGCGGGTCTGCGTGCATGAATACACAAAAACCGAATCAGTTTCCCCAATGCAAATTGATGCCGCGAGATTCAGGCAGGGTGAGTTCGACAGACCGGGCGAAGGGCGGCAGATAGGGCCATAGTTAGTAAAAAGGGGTTAGTTAAAAGGGGCTCGTACAAAATCCTCGTGAAAGTAGTTTCTGGACGCGGTTGTGACTGCAGTTAAGCGTCTGGTTAAGAACCAAGATTGAGAGACAAACATGAGAGCTATTGTTGTTGCCTTTTTACTGTTCAGCTCGAACCTGTTCGCGGGTGAGTACCAGGCTGCGATTGATGAGCTGGACTTCGTGAAGTTGAGTGATACCTATAGCGATGAAAAAGTGTCCGCCATTCTGGAAGGGCACGGCGCGGACCTCTCTGCCGAGGAAAAAAGTGCCGCGGCGGTACTTGTCACCCTGGGTGCGCTGGATGCCGAGGATCTTGAGGATGAATCGTTCGCCGTCAAGAAAGTTAAATCCTATGTTGCAGTGGTATCAGCTAATCATCCCGCGCTGATGGGGCGCATTGGTGATGCTTCCCTCTACCACCATATGGCAGGCGGTTTTGATCACTCTGCATTGCTGAAAGATAACGTGTTTCTGGAGGTGCTTGGGGAGGCGCTCGTCGACGGTGTCCTGACCGGATACGACCTGCGCGGTAAAGGGGTGTATGACAATTTCCCGGTTGCACACACCTTTATCTATTCCCAGTCCAGCCTCCTGCATATGCGCCAGCTTGTCGCGTTGCTGGATAGTGAAGGTATTGAGGGCTGGGTTTACATTACACCCAAGGTGTCTGCATTTCTTTACCGTGACGATTGGGGCCCTGCTTCGGATGGGGTTGTTACGCTTGCCCATGGTGTTCGCGTTGTTCAGGGCCAGGAGATTGCGGTGCTGTTTCAGTTTGACTCCAGCGATGACCGGGAGCGGTTCCATGATGTGGTCACCAGGTTCGCCAAAAAGGATGAAAAAGACGAGCCGGGTCTGATTGAAAATGCCTGGTGGCAACCTTTTTACTATACGGACCAGGCGTTTGAGGGCTTTGAGCCTATTTCGCTGGTGGTCATTTCATCTGACAGCCATGAAGCGACATTGACTGTTCTGGAGGGCAAGACGGAAAAGGTTGTTCAGGCGCTTAAAGACGATCGTTGGAATATGCGAGTTGACCGTGTGTGGGTGAACCCGCCGTTCTATCGGTTTTTGAACGGCGGGTATAAATAAAGCGGACGTTGGCCCACTGATTTTCCGGGTCTTATTCGGCAGCCTTTTGTTCAGCAGCTTTTGGTTCAGTGATGTCGAAGTCACTTGGGTCATGCCGTTCCATCACCCGGGTTTCTTCCGGCCCCCAGGCTCTGTTAACTCGCCGGCCCCGTTCAACCGCCGGGCGCGCTTCGTTTTCTGTCGCCCACCGTACAACATTTTTGTAGGACGCAACGTCAAGGAACCTGCTGGCGTCGTAAATGTTGTGTAGCACCAGCGCGCCATACCAGGCGTAGTTGGCCATATCAGCAATATTGTAGGTGTCGCCGCAAAGGTACTGGCGTGAGTCCAGATTCCGCTCAAGAACATCAAGCTGGCGCTTAACTTCCATTGCGTATCGATTGATGGGGTACTCCCATTTTTCGGGTGCATAGGCATAGAAATGGCCAAAGCCTCCGCCAAGATACGGCGCGCTTCCCATCTGCCACATCAGCCATGAAAGGCACTCCGCACGTTCCGATGGGTCGGTTGGAATAAATGCGCCACACTTTTCTGCAAGGTAAATCAGGATAGCGCCGGATTCGAAGACCCGTGTTTCCGGTGAGGTGCTGGTGTCCAGCAGGGCAGGTATCTTTGAGTTTGGATTGATGTCCACGAACCCGCTGCCAAATTGGTCGCCGTCACCGATGTTGATCATGTAGGCATCGTATTCCGCTTCCTTCTTGCCCAATGCCAGTAGCTCTTCAAGCAGTATGGTGACCTTTACGCCATTGGGTGTTGCCATAGAGTGCAACTGGAGTGGGTGTTTGCCGCGGGGAAGTTCCTTGTCTTTAGTGGGCCCGGCGATGGGACGGTTGATGTTAGCGAACCTCCCTCCGCTTTCTGAATCCCAGGTCCAGACTTCCGGTGGCGTGTATACATCTGATTCAGTCATATTTGATCCGTATTTAATTTAAAAAATGAAAAACCCTAACCGGTGACACGATGTTGTGCGGTGTCCATAGAAATGGTGTCGAATTGCAGGGCCTTAAGGCTACAATAAAGTATGAGCGAACAACATAACCTGACCTATTCCCTGTCGAAAGAAGAATTATTCATCTATCGACGACATGGGTATCTGATAAGAGAGCAGGTCTTTGGCGCGGCCGAACTTGCGGACCTGACCGATTCAGTGGAGCGTGCTGTAGCAGCGGCATATGAGCAATCCACGAGGGGTCGTACCTATCATCTGGACGGTAAGCGGTTCGTTGATATTGACCATATGACCGTGCAGTTCGAGCATGGGGATATGAGTGAAACGATCAGGGTTATTGAACCGGCGCATCACCTTGATGCTGTTCTGGAGGCGCTCGCTGAAGACCCCCGGATTGTTGACCCGGTCAGAAGCATTATTGGTGTTGACGCAGTCAGTATTTGGACGAACAAGCTCAACCTTAAAAGAGCGGGCGAGGGTTCAGGGTTTGGCTGGCATCAGGATTCCCCCTATTGGGTTCATGATAGTGATCATGTGGACCTGCTGCCTAACGTCTATCTGGCCTTTGACGATGCGTCCGCAGAGAACGGATGCCTTCGAGTGATCGATAAGAGTCATCTTCGCGGTTGTCTGCCAGGCAAGACTGACGGATCCCAGTTAGCCGGGTTTTTTACTGACCCTGCCTGTTTTGATGAGAAGGATCAGGTATTGCTGGAAGCTCCGGCTGGTTCCCTGGTGTTCTTTGACCCCCACTCCATTCATGGGTCTGAGCCTAACCGTTCCAGTAATCCCCGCCGCGCGATGGTTCTAACCTATCAGCCAGCGGACTATCCGATGCTCAAAACAGGTGAAGTTCGGAATATAGGTTAAAGGGGAAGTCTTCTTTACGTCCCGGTTCTGCGAAACGATCAATCGCGCGTAAGGCCCAGGCCCAGGCCGCCATCAACATCCAGGATAGCGCCGGTTGTCCACTCACCCCTTGCAAGATAGTCAACAGCCTCGGCAATCTCCGTGTTGGTACCGATCCGGCCGAGCGCGTGGCTGGAAGCCATCGACTGCAGTCTTTCAGCGGACTCGACATCGCTTAAAAGCCCGGCTCGCTGATAAATTTCTGTCAGGACAGCGCCGGGAACAACACAATTAACGCGGATGTTGTGTTCACCGAGTTCTGCGGCAAGAACTCGGGTCAATGTTTCCAGTGCGCCTTTGGTCGCGGCATATGCCGAGGCGCCCGGAAATGCCCGACGGGTATGAATACTGCCCATGAAAATGATCGCCCCGTCTTGTTTGGCCAGGTGAGGTTTACACAATCCGGTTAACAGCATCCCGGCGATGACATTGGTGTTAAAGATATCGATAAGCTGATCCTCACCCAGCGTGTCTACTTCGCCACGGACCATGTTGCCGGCGTTGCTAACCAGTACATCCAGTTTGCCGCCGTGCTCGACGGCCGTCCGAACAGCATTTCTACGGTCTTCATCAATGGTGATGTCTGCTTTCACCGCCAGGCAGTTTTCGCCGAGTCTTTCGGCAACGGCTTCGATTTTCTCTTTCCTGCGACCACAGATGGTGACTCTCGCACCGCGCTCTACATAAAACTGTGCAATACCTTCACCGATGCCGGAACCACCGCCGGTCACCAGAACAGAAAGACCCTCGATAGGCTTCATGGATTTTCTCCGGCACACCAACGTGCGGCCTGCTGTAGGAAACGGGCATGGCCTGCGGCTGAGACAGAACCCCTGTCATGGGCCATGGCATCGTAGACAACACGCCCCCCTGAAGACTCGTTTGCCCAGGCTAGTGTTTGTGTGGAGTTGTCCTGTCCGAAACCTGTCTCCAGAAGTGGTGTGGATGCCTCCGAAGGTTTCAGGTTATGGTAGATTTCATCGGTGACTGAAAATGAGTTCAACCCTTCTGTTGATGGGTGTGAAGTGCTCGTCCTGGATACCTCGAAATCTTCGGGCGGTGGATGGAACGTTGTGCCCCATTTCCAGGAAACACCCAGTAAATCTTTCCATTTCGGCCAGGTGTCAAAACAAATAGCAGCCGTATGCAGGCCTAGCATGCCGCGGCCCTCGGCAAGATGATTGATCAGGTTGTTTCTATCCCTGTCCGAAATCTCGTAAGCCCACTCGTCTCGAAACGGGATGTACTTGTCGTCGTCCAGCATTCGCCATCGAAGGGCGAAAACGGTAACCAGGTCATAAGTGTGCTGGTTCAGGGCGTCGAACCCCGCGTCGATATCCGCAAATACCTCTGATTGAATACCAGCTTTAGCCAGAACTTCGTCCAGTGCCTTCGCGGTATCTGCGTAGTCGTGGTTGATGCCACCGGTCAAAATGAGATTGCGAATTGTCATTACAGTGTGGTCAAAGTCGTTCGAACTGAACGGGGTAGGTGCCCCAGTTGCTGCGACTGGTCGTTGGGTCCAGGGTTGGCGCTCTTGATTTGTGTGGAATCATTTTATGCTCGAGAAGCGTCTTGATTACCAGGCAGACGATACCATATTGGTGCGTCTCTTCGTCGGTGTCGGGGCGACTGGCGACACCGCCATCCAGGTCACGGCCGGTACACATGTGGACCCCTGTGCCGAAGGTGAGCCCGTACAGCTCTGTTTTAACATCGGGTACACGGCGGTGGGGGTCGAATTTTTCAGCGTCATCACCGAATATGTCCGGGTCCCGGTTTGCTGCGTGCAGATCAAGGATCAGCAGATCGTCTGGCATGATATCCCGGGACGCGATTGTTATCGGTTCGGTAGGGGTTCGCCATGCAACTGGACTCGCAGGATGCAGGCGCATGCTCTCGTGGACGCATTTTTGCAGGAGCAGCGGGTCTTCCAGCAATCTAGACGGATCATCTGTCCAGCAGAATATTTCGTTAACGGCGTGCACCATCGAATTTGCTGTGCTGTGCGAGCCCGCCTGCAGGTAGAAGGCGATCTCCCGTTCAATGAGCTCATCGGTCAGTTCAACGCTGTCCTGATTGCGCAGTAGAACCGTCAGAACGTCCCTCGGTAACTCGTCCTCATCGATGTCCCCGCCGACAAACTGATCAATAAGTTGTTGTCGCCTGGCCCAGGAGGGTTCCAGGAACTCCCTGAATGCGATTTGTGCTGCCTTTACCTCGTCAATGACTTCGCTGGCATCGCGGTCAGAATGGATCAGTGTTGCGCCTTCACTAAAGGTCTTGACGATGGCGAGAAGTCGGGTGGTTTCTTCCGGGGTCTTCGCGGGCCGATCAACGCCGGCGAAATCGGCGGTGAGGTTCATCGTGACCCGGTAACCGAAGTCAACCAAATCAGTTTCGCCGTGAGCGACAAGTGGGTCCAGCACCCACGCCAGGGTTTTTGGAAACACATTGGTTTCGTAGTGGTGGGCGAAGTTCCTGCGAAACAGACGCAGCTCAAGATGACGGCGAATCTTGTGTTCCTCACCATGCAAAGTCAGTAAGACATCCTTCATGATGACTTCGCCCGCGTCATAAAGGCTCTGTCTTAGCCTCGGGTTACACAGGGCTGCATGCACATCTTTGAATCGAGATAACGTAGTTTGTGCCATCAGTGACTGCCCGGTCTACCGTATGAGCTGTTGGTTGGGTAGTGGATATAACAATGGGCCAGGAACCGTTTCCTGCGGACTAATCATCAACCTTGTCTCTGGTCAGTATGGAGGAAGAATACTGCGAGGTTCTCCATCCGGAAATCGGTCGCCTCGGAGGCAGGGGTTCTGTATCCATCAGTTCACCACCCACATAGACTGATTTAATGCGGGACTTATCACCGAGAACAGTGACGTCGGCTGCGGGGTTTCCATCAACGAGAATGAAGTCTGCCAATTTCCCGGGGGCAATGCTGCCGGTTTCCCCACCGAAGCCGCCATGCTCGCCACACTGCAGGGGGGCCGCGCTAATGGCTTCCAGTGGTGAAAAACCAAGTTCCTTCACAAACACTTCAAGTTCCCTGTAATGCCACTCACCATAGGGCGTTATCGAGAAGCCACTCTCGGAGCCGCAGAGTATAGGCACGCCATTATCAAATGCCTTGCGTATGAGTTCCGCGCTTTCTTCTATCTCGCGCCGAAATATTTCTCGAAGATTCTCGTCTGCGCCCACAGCGTAACCGTGGTCTCTCAGGTTAGCCTGGAACGTAAATGTTGGGGCAATGGGCACTTTTTTGTCGATGACCAGGTCAAGTGTTGGTTCGTCCATGAAGGTGGCATGCAACAGCATGTCCATACCCGCGATAACTGAGTCCCGGATGCTGTTGGTGTTCCTGCAGTGTCCCATCACGGGTACGCCTAATTCATGGGCGGTATCGCAAACCAGTTTGAGCTCATCCAGTGACCATGCCTGGATCTCACCCTTCATTTTCTGTCGTGGCAGGAGGCCGGTGACATGAACCTTGATCCAGTCAACGCCCATCTTGATCTGGCGCCGAACCTCGGTACGAATGTCGTCGGGGGTTGAGACTACCTTTGCGTATCCGCGAAGTCCGGCGTCGGGTATCAGTCGTCCTGCTGTGCCACCGACGGAGGTTAGCAGTGCATTACCGCCGGTTAGCATTCGAGGCCCCGGAATTATGTTTGCTTCTATGGCGTCCCGAAGATCTACCCCAATATCGAAAATGCAGTCAGGGTCGACGAAGGCGGTAACGCCGGCCTGAAGTAGTTTCCTGACATTTTGTCCGGCAACAATCGCCGCAAGGGCTTCTCTTCTGTGGAAAAACAGCTCGTCATTGGAAGAGGGCTCATCAAACGTCATGTGGCAATGGGCGTCAATTAACCCTGGCATCAGCGTTAAACCGGTAGCATCCAAACGCGTGCCATCTACAGTTTCGCTTATCGCTTGCTCATCAACGGCGGTAATACGGTCATCGGTTATGGTGATGTTCCCAGGGTAGGGTTCCCTTCCTGTTCCATCGATAATTGTGGCGTTTTCTACTATTTTTACCGTCATTTGTTAATCGCCGACCAGATTTTTAAAGGGGTGGCTGGCATATCGATATGGTCGATATCCAGCGCATTCACAATAGCATTTATCACCGCGGGCGGGGCTCCGATGGCCCCTGCTTCTCCGCAACCCTTTATTCCCAGCGGGTTGTTGGGCGTCTGGGTGTTGGTGAACTCCGTGGCAAAGGATGGCAGGTCATCTGCGCGGGGCATGCAATAGTCCATGAAGGAGCCGGTCAGGAGCTGCCCCTCCTCATCGTAAACAGCATGTTCCAGCAACGCCTGGCCAATGCCCTGTGCGATCCCGCCGTGCATCTGACCGTGAACAATCATGGGGTTGATGACCGTTCCGAAATCGTCAACCGCCACGAAGTTCAGGATATCTGTGGTGCCGGTTTCAGGGTCGATCTCAACCTCGCATATATGGCAGCCGGCGGGGAAGGTGAAGTCAGGTGGGTCAAAAAAAGCGTCGGCTTTTAGTCCTGGTTCCAGTTCGTCGGTTGGAAAAGATTGTGCAACATAGGATGCCAGCGCGATTTCTGCAAACGCCATTCGCGTGTTGCTGCCGGGGCTGAAGAACTCGCCTTCTTCGAACTCAACGGATTCCGGCGCCACGTTCATATTGTAAGCGGCAATGATTTTTCCTTTTTCGACAATTTTGTCGCAACCAATGGCAAGTGCAGACATGCCAACGGGGCCGCTTCTGGATCCAAAGGTGCCCATCCCAAATTGCACCTTGTCAGTATCGCCGTGAACTATTTCAATCTCATCCATGCTGATGCCAAATTTGTCGGCCACCAGTTGTGCGAAGGTAGTTTCGTGACCCTGGCCATGGGAGTGTGACCCGGTCAGGATTTCAACTGAACCTGTTGGATTGACTCTAATCTGGGCGGATTCCCACAATCCGGCACCGGAGCCGAGTTCGCCGAGTTTCTTTGACGGACCTATGCCCGCTGCCTCGATCCAGGTGGCAAGGCCTATGCCACGCAATTTCCCCATTGATGTTGAGCTGGCTCTGCGTGCTTCAAATCCCTTGTAGTCGATCATCTCCAGGGCTTTGTTTAACCCCAGGTCATAGTCTCCAGAGTCGTAGATAGAAAGAACCGGTGTCTGGTAAGGGAAAGCCCTGATGAAGTTTTTGCGCCGTAGTTCTACCGGGTCAACTCCCAGCTTTCGAGCGGCCAGATCAACCAGCCGTTCGATGACAAAAGCAGCTTCCGGCCTGCCTGCGCCTCGATAGGCATCAACCGGTGTCGTATTGGTAAAGACCGCCGTCACTTCATTGTAGATGGCCGGTATTGTGTACTGACCCGATAACAGCGGTCCGCACATATAGGTCGGAATGAGTGACCCAAATGTAGAAAGGTAGGCCCCCATATTTGCCGTGATAGAAACATGTAGACCGGTAATCTTGTGCTCCGCATCCAGCGACATTGTGGCGTGCACCTGCTGATCGCGGCCGTGTGCATCCGTTAGAAAAGCTTCACTTCGATCGGCGGACCATTTTATTGGACGCCCTATAATTTTGCTTGCCCAGGTGCAGATGACTTCTTCTGAGTAGTTGAATGCCTTTGAACCGAAACCGCCGCCGACATCTTCGGAGATAACGCGAATTCTATGTTCCGGCGCAAGCCCAATGACCGCCGCCAGAGTCATTCTTAAACCGTGTGGGTTCTGGGAAGCGATATAGATTGTGTAGCGATCATCTCTCTCGTCATAGAAAGCATTCAGGGAACGCGTTTCCATGGCGTTCGGGACCAGACGGTTGTTGTAGAGATCCAGCTCGATCCTGTGGCTGGCGCAATCAAAAGCTGCCTCGACCTCTTTTTTGTTACCCAATTCCCAGTCGAAGGCGACGTTACCCGGAACGTCGTTGTGGACAGAGGATTCATGACCCGCGGCATTTTTGAGTGAGACTACAGGGGTCAGCTCTTCGTATTCAACATCGATCATTTCGGCCGCATCCCTTGCCATTTGACGGGTGTCAGCGATGACCACCGCAACCGGGTCGCCTACGTATCGCACTTTTCCGAGGGCAAGTGGCGGGTGTACGCCGGTTTTCATTTCGGCGCCGTCCTTCGAGTGGATCATCCAACCGCACATCAGTGTCCCGAGGGACGTTTCAGCATAGTCTGTACCGGTCAACACCAGACGAACGCCGGGCATTCCCGCAGCTACGGTGGTGTCTATGCTTGCAATAGTGGCGTGAGCGACAGGTGAGCGCGCGAAGATCGCGTGGCATTGGTTCGGGAGGTTGACATCATTTGTGTACCGGCCCTTGCCGGTGATGAATCTGATATCTTCCTTTCGCCTGATTGATTGCCCGGATACTGCCACGATGTCGTTCCTTCTTTAGATAAGTGATTGAGGTGAAAGGATGGAGATGTAGGGTTCGATGCTAGCAGCAGCATGATGTCATGGAAATACCTAAAAAATGTCGGCTCGACCTCTGTGAGGCGACTCAGTATGATCCGGCCTTATCAAATCTGTGGCGTTCTTTTTGCATCCAACTCAGGAAACTACTCCGGCGACCAGAAAGGTCGATTTTTCAACGAAGCTCTTCTATGGGTTCGGTGCTGTTGCCAACGGCGCCAAAAGCAATGGATTCAATTACCTGCTGCTTTTTTACTACAGTCAGGTAATTGGGTTAAGAGCAGACCTCGTCTCCCTTGGCATTCTTATTGCGTTAGTGTTCGATGCGGTTTCTGATCCGCTGGTAGGATACATTTCAGATAACACCCGCTCGAGGCTCGGGCGGCGTCACCCTTATATGTACGCGGCGGGCATTCCTGTTGCGGTTGCATACTATTTTCTTTGGTCTCCTCCCGCATGGGATGAGACAGGGTTGTTTCTCTATTTTGTTTGCATGGCGGTGCTGATTCGCACCCTGATCACCTTTTATGAGATTCCGGCGACGGCACTTGTTGCGGAATTAACGGACGACTACGATCAGCGAACGGAAATGATGAGTTTTCGGTATTTCTTTGGTTGGTGGGGCGGGCTAACGATGGCGGTGATGAACTACCTCGTGTTTCTACCCGAAGACAAAGGCGGGCTTGAATATGTTGAAGGCTGGAGCAACTACGGGCTGGCTGCTTCGATCGTTATCTTCGTTTCAATCTATGCCTCGGCCATCGGTACCCACAAGCATATCCCCCACCTTCGACAGCCTCCCAGTAGTGGGCCGTTCAGCTTTGCGAAGACAAAGAAAGAAATTAAAGAAACACTCTCCAATCGGTCTTTCTTCGCACTGTTCGCTTCCGCCCTATTGCAGGCGGTTGCGGCAGGTGTATCGACATCATTGTCGATCTATTTTTCCAGACACTTCTGGGAACTCACCAGTACCCAGATCGGATATATGAACATTCCGTATTTCTTCTCTGCTTTTATCGCGCTGATGCTTGCCCCCAGGGCGTCCCGTTGGTTGGGTAAGAAAAAAGGCGGCATGATAATTCTTGGATTGGCCTTCGCGATGGCGCCGATGCCTTACATTCTTAGAGTCGTCGGTTTATTCCCGGAGAATGGAACCGACACGCTGTTCTGGACTTTGGTGGTTTTTAATACCGTTGAGGTCACGCTGATCATAATGTCCTCATCCCTGAT
>JABBBA010000245.1:0-3631 GCA_018607685.1 K189A clade bacterium
CATACACGGGGGCCTGAAACCGGCTGCTGTCCTTGAAGCGCACGGGGTAAACCGGGCGCAGGACGGCACGTTTTTAGATATTGACGGTATTACGACCTAGCGCAGTACCGCCACCGCACTACTGGCTTGAATTCTCAATCAACATCGCCAGCCCCTGGCCTGCACCCAGGCACATGGAAAGAATGGCGTAACGGCCACCGGTTTCCTTCAGATGCTGAACACCATTCATGGCCATCCTGAGACCCGTCACCCCGGGTGGATGCCCTACTGATATCCCGCCGCCATAAAGATTATGCTTCTCCCTTGGAATGCCAAGCTGCGCTTCCACATGAAGATTCACGACCGCAAAGGCTTCATTCACTTCAAAGTAATCTATCTCGGGAATCGTCAAACCTGTTCTCGCCAATAGTTTTTCTATCGCAGGAACGGGACCATGTCCCATCAAGCTGGGCGGTACACCCACAACGGTCCAGTCAACGATACGTGCCTCCGGCATTACACCGTTTGCTTCCATCGATTCACGCGTACCCACCAGCATTGCACCGGCACCATCGGTCACGCCGGACGAGTTACCCGCTGTCACTTTTCCGCCTTCCTGAAAGGCAGGACGAAGTTTCGCGAGCCGCTCTATGGTAATACCTTCACGGGGCGATTCGTCAGTATCAAACACACGTGTCGATCGGCCGTCTGGCACTTCAACCGGTACAATCTGTTTGGACAGAAAGCCGGACTCGATGGCAGCAAGTGCCCTCGCCTGGCTGCTGACCGCATAGTCGTCCATGGGCGCCCTCTCATACTGGTACTTTTCCGCGAGATTCTCCGCAGTGTCGCCCATGTATTCAAGGCTGAAGGGGCATCGATAGCACCATTCCAGCACATCTTCCAGTTGCTGGTTGCCCCGCGGGTTTCCCCAACGCGCCGTCGTTACCGCAAAGGGGGCCCTGGACACATCCAGGGCTGCCGCCTCTTCCGGCAACCCACTTTTCATGCCCACTACCCTGGCCGCAAACAAGGTATCCTTGTCTGTCGGGCAGGTCGTGGTGAACACAATGTGGTCAATCGCACTGGGACTGGCACCGGATTTTTCAATACAAGCTCGGGCAACATGTGATGCAAGCTCAGTGAATTCGACATCTTTCAATGAACCACCAAAATCACCGAGCGCAGACCGCGTGCCTGAGGATAGATAAACGCCAGACATACTATAGGCCGCCGTTGATCTTGATATCCTGACCCGTCATCCAGCTGGATGCTTCAGATGCCAGATAGACGCACGCAGGTGCAATATCTTCGGGCATACCTATTCGACCAAGTGGAACACCAAACTGCTTACCCATATTGGGAATATCCTCTTCAGTCATCTTGGTGAACTCCAGGAAGACTTCAGTAGGGATAGGACCAGGTGATACTGAATTCACCCGAATACCCAGAGGCGCCATTTCTACCGCGAGGGTCTGCGTCAGATTGTTAACACCGCTTTTCGCGACGGCATAAGGGCCGTTAAAGGGTGACGGTTTGTTCCCGCCACCGTTATCCTTCATGTGATTGCCAGCCGCCTGGGCGCCGGTCCACACTGCCTTCAGATTCAGGTTCATCTGAAAATCCCACTGCTTCTCTGGCATCTCAAGCAGGGTTCTTGGTACACGGTCATCTGCTCCACCGGCATTGCTGACCCAACAGGTCAGTGCACCCATTTCTTTAACGGTCTGGTCGGCAAGCGCCTGAACCTGTTCAATTTCCATCATATCCGTCGTGATCGCCAGCGCACGCCTGCCTAATGCGCGGACCTTCTCGGCGACCGCTTCAATTTCGTGAGTTCGTCTGGCAGCGACAACGATATCGGCACCCGCTTCCGCCATGCCAAGGGCAATCGCCTCACCAATACCACGGCCGCCGCCGGTAATAACAACGACCTGTCCATCCAGCTTGAATTGATCCAAAACACTCATACTTTTTCCTTTTTTAACCTGTAATTCGTTTGTGTAACGGCGGTTGCTCGCCAATGGTAATTTCTTCTCCAACCCAGGCACCAAAATTCTCGCCTGTTCGTCCGCTGGCGATGATTTCCATCATCTGTCCTGCGATATCTTCTGCTTTCATCACGACGGATGCCATTTCCGGTGGAAGTTCGTTCGTTGGAAACAAACCTCGCAGCATCGGTGTATCTGTGGCACCCATGCACATGCCATTTACTTTCACGTTGTCCTTCTCCAGATACTCTGCCCAGGCATCGGTGAAACCATTCAGCGCCCACTTCGACGCATTGTACAAATCGGTATCTGGCTGGTTTGTACCATCACTTTTAGCAGGCAACACATAATAGGTTGATAGATTGATGATATGACCACCATCTTTCTGCAAATGCGGTACAACTGCCCTCGACAGCATCATGACACCCTTGAGGTTAGTATCCATGATGAAGTCCCAATCATCGAGCGCCTGTTGCCATGGGCTCTCGACGGGTGTCTTTCTCCAGGTACCCGCGTTATTCACCAGTACACCTATCGCACCCATTCCGGATGCCTTTGCTACAACGCTTTCGACATCCCCACGCTTAGATACATCGGCGACCATTCCCGTGATCCCGGGGACATCCAGCACTTCTTTTTGAACATCGAAGCCAAGCACCTTGCAACCTTCCTCCGCAAGCCGGATGGCCATTGCACGGCCGAGACCTCCCGCAGCCCCGCTAACGATCGCAACCTTTCCCGAAACACTCATGATGACTCTCCCACTCGTACCTGCTCCGGTACGACATAGACATGATCGTGTGCTGGTTCTAATTTGACCGGACGGCCCATGCAGAAATTAACGTTCTGGGCATTTCTTCCCGAAGGGCCCTCCCGCAACATATCGATCATCGCCTGGGCGTTGTCCTCCGCCCGCATCCAGCTGGCGACTTCTTCTTCCGATGGATCAAAGTTGTGAAAGCCGCGCAACATGTGAGAGTCAGTCGCGCCCATACAAAAAGCATTGACCCTGATATTGTGCGGCGCCAGCGCCTTTGCCCAACCATACAAAAAGCCGTTCAAACCCCACTTGCTGGCATCGTAAAGGTCCATCGCATCGCCACCACCCGTCGGTCTTGGTGAATCGCCCCAGGGGCATGTATCGAGTTTTGGGCAACAGAAATAAGGTGTACCGCAGGTGACCATATGATCCGTCGCTATGTTGACAATCTCACCACCGACACCCTGCTCAATCATGATCGGCATAACAGCGCGACCAAACAGGTACTCACCCTTAAGGTTCGTACCAATAATTTTTTCGTAATCCTCGATCGATTTATCCAGATCATCATCGGCAACACTTGCACCCCAGACGCCTGCGTTATTCACCAGAATATCAATACTGCCAAATGCTTCACGTGCGCCGTCGACCACGGTACGAACATGGTCCGGGTCCGATACATCGCCTTGATACGACATGGCATTGACACCCAGGGCCCGCAAACTTTCCGCAACATTATGAATCTCGTCACGCAGGTCACACACCGCTACGTTGACACCTTCCTGCGCCAACGCTTTTGCATAGCTGCTACCAAGACCAACAGCTGCGCCCGTTACAATCGCGTTCTTACCTTTCAATTCGACCATCATTAGTTTCCTCTAATAGCTTTATTGATTACCTA
>JABBBA010000245.1:3641-5175 GCA_018607685.1 K189A clade bacterium
GATTACCTATGTAGCGCCAGACGTCAGTCCCGGCGACCATTGATTGAAGCCTTGCCTGGTCATCCGCTGAAAGCGATGACACTTTTTCTCGTATGACCTGTAAACACTTTGCATGGTATTTCATTGGGTTTTGCTCATGAGGCAGGCCCAAACCTGTGAATCTAACCCTATTCTCCCCTGCCGAAATCGCTTTATTGGTAGCATCAAGATAGGGTAAATAAACTTCTCCCGCCAGCCACAGCAGTTTCTGTACGCCCGCATTAAGCGGCAATGCTGGATCCACCCAATGCCCTTCAACGCCCCCGGGATCGTCCATCAGGGAAAGCCACGATGGAAGTCGTCTACATCGTTCGTTCATGATGTCCCGGGAGGCAAAATTCATCCAGCACTGGAACAGTTGCCCATAGAAACCGAAGTCTCCCAGCGAAGGCCTGGAGCCGAACAGGAATTCCTGCTCACGCAGCACATCTTCCCAGGCATCAAGAATTTGTCGATAGGTCTCCTCAATCAGCGGTACATTAGCGGGCTCAATACCTGCGACCGGCCACAGTGGAATATGCCAGCCGTAAAAATCGCGGGTTTTTGATTCCAGTTCTTCATCCGAAGTAGGACCCATTCCCGGATACAACATCCACCAGCCCATTCTGTCCCGGTCACCACCCTTGTCCTGATCCTGCCAGCGGTTGTGGAACATCATCTTGGTGCCCCATTCATCACCGAAGTCCTCGAGAAGATGAGACAGCAACGCCTGGACAGGGTCATCCGGAATAATTGACCGCTCGGCGTGTCGTGTCTCCAGCAGGTAAGCAATGGGGGAGGAATCCACGTGCCATGTCTCTTCTGCCTCTTCGGGAAAATGTACTTTTGGAATAATAGGCGGTCGCACGTGGGCGGTGGCCTCGGCAATGGCGCCCCGATTCAGGTACCAGGTATGTGGAAGGCGCCTGTAGCGAAATATCGCTCGCATCTTAATGGCAAAAGGCGACGCGTTAGACCCTACTACTTTATATCTGTCAGCACTCATCAGGCGAAAAAGATCCGGCGAATTGAAGTTTTATACTCTACTACAAAAATTATCCGGAAGGACACCGCGCACCTTCGTCAGGCCAGCGGTTTTCAGATCTAAACGGTCTCCATCAACCAATCCCGCGCTAGATCAATCTCATAGAACTGACTGATGGTAGAACGACTGCCTCCAAGCTCCATTCTCGAGCCGATCATTCGGGCTATGCCGTAATCCACCGGTTTCGGCACCACAAATGCCAGCCTGGCGCCCAGCTGAATGCTAGCCTGGTTAACATTCGCCAGCAGCAGCGCCTCGTCACCGGTGATGCCTGAGAGGCCCCCACCTCGCAGGTCCCAAAGGATAAGCTTGCACCCGCTTTCAAAGAGAAAACCTTCGCGGAACTCATTGATTTCATCAACCGAGATATCGCCTTCAGGAACCATCGTTATCAGCCCGATCGAGCGATCAATACTGACCTGGAACTTCCCCTGGGTAGAAATTTCCTGATTTGATGCATCCATGCTCATC
>JABBBA010000420.1:0-2666 GCA_018607685.1 K189A clade bacterium
CTTCTTGCCGAAATTGAGACCGGTGAGATAACGCAGGAAGAGACGAATGTTGCTGAAGCTGAATCGGTAGAAACCTCTGTTGATAGCGACTCTGAAACACTTGCTTCAGAGCCTTATGTTTCGGAACCTTCGGTCTCAGAACCTGTTGTCCCGGAGGCTATTGTCCCGGCAGCTGTTACTCCAGAGCAGGTGTCTCCACAAAAAATTGAAACCTCGAAAATCATTCCGGTACCAGACGTGGGTGATGCGGAGGAAATTGTTGTCGCAGAGGTACTGGTCCGCCAGGGAGACACTTTGGAAGAGAATGATTCCATCGTTATTCTTGAGTCAGACAAAGCCAGTATGGAGATCCCGACGGATCTCGAGGGAGTGGTCCAGGAAGTTTTTGTTAACGAAGGCGATAAGGTTCGAGAGGGTGACCCGCTGATAACGGTCGTTGGCCGCGTACTGGTTGAGAGCAGCGAAGGAGAGCGTCCGGGCATCGGTCCGATAGAAGCGGCGAAGCCAGAAAAGACAGCCCCCTCGGAACAACCAGAAACAAAACCGGTTCGTTCGGATAGTCAGTCCAGCAAATATCAGGATCAGGAAACCACAACGGGGGGTGTACACGCTGGTCCAGCCGTGAGGAAGCAGGCCCGGGAATATGGCGTAAACATCACCGATGTCATTGGCACGGGGCGTAAAGGCCGGATTCTCAAGGAAGATATACAGGATTTTGTTAAAACGAGAGTTGCGGGTAATGGTGCTTTGGCCGGATCCGGTATCCCTGAAGTCCCCCTGCTGGATTTCACGAAGTGGGGAGAAGTTGAGAACAAACCGCTCAGTCGTATTCGAAAGGCTAGCGCCAAAAATCTGCACAGAAGCTGGCTGAATGTCCCCCATGTCACACAGTTTGATGAAGCTGACATCACCGACCTGGAGACTTTTCGAAAGGCACAGAACCTGGAGTTGAAATCCAGTGGCGCCAAAGTGACGCCGCTGGCATTTCTGATTAAGGCTGTCGTCGACGCACTAAAGAAGTATCCTCAATTCAACGCGTCGATTGCCAGCGATTATGATCACCTGGTACTCAAAAAGTACTACCACATCGGCATTGCCGTGGAGACTGACGAGGGTTTGATGGTGCCTGTACTCAAAGACGCCGATAAGAAAGGCGTGGTTCAGCTTGCACAGGAAAGCGCAGCGTTGGCGAAGCTGGCCCGTGACAAGAAACTGCCCATGGATGCGATGCAGGGTGCTACCTTTACCATATCAAGCCTTGGTGGGATCGGCGGTACTGCATTTACACCGATTGTGAATGCTCCTGAGGTGGCGATACTGGGGGTGTCTCGAGCCAAAATGTCGCCGGTATATGACGGTGAGGTTTTCAACCCGCGTCTTATACTGCCTTTGTCTCTTTCCTATGATCATCGTGCGATTGATGGGGCGGAGGCTGCGAGGTTCACCTCTCACCTTGTTGCGGTGCTGTCTGATATAAGACGGATGATTATGTCATGAGTAGCGTCGGTTTTTCGCTGAAACCGGATGAGGGTGGTTGTGACCGTAGCTGTGCTCGGTTTTTTCAAGTACAACCGCTGGTTGTAGTGTTGGTTTTAGCCCTGGAGATCAGATGAACGAAGTACGAGCATTTCTGGAAACGACGCTGATAACCATTGCCGGGCATGATATTACCGTTGCCCAGCTACTCGTCATTCCGACGGTTGCACTGATTGGCTTCCTTTTACTCGGATGGCTGGTCCGTCTTACTGTAAAGGCGATGAATGCACGTGGTGTTAACGCGGATGTGGTCCACGTGGTTCGCCGGGCGCTTTTCGTCATTGGCTTAATCGTGCTCGTGATTACGACACTGGATCTGCTAAACGTGCCACTTACGGCATTCGCATTTGTTTCGGGTGCCGTCGCAATTGGCGTTGGTTTTGGTGCCCAGAACATCATTAACAATTTCATCAGTGGCTGGATTCTGATGTGGGAACGACCCATCAGGATCAATGACTTTATTGAGGTTGGCGAGACATCGGGAACGGTAGAAGAGATCAATACCCGCTCTACTCGAATCAGGCGTGTTGATGGCGTTCATCTGCTGGTGCCCAACTCACAGCTGTTGGAGCAAACGGTCGTCAACTGGACATTGGTGGACAAGCTGCTTCGCTGCATTGTCAGGGTAGGTATCGTGTACGGTGCCGATGTCGACAAAGCCAGTGAAATTTTAAAGCAGGTTGCGATTGATCACTCGATGATACTGACGGACCCGGAACCTGCCGTTTACTTTGAAGAATTTGGTGACAACGCGCTAATTTTTGACGCCTACTTCTGGGTATATTCTCAAGGTGAAAAAAGTGCCCGGCAGATTCGGTCTGAGTATCGTTTTGAAGTGGATCGACTGTTTAGGGAAAATGATCTTGTGATTGCGTTTCCACAACGCGATGTTCATCTGGATGGTACGCTCAGAATAGAGAGAGCAGACTAGCCTTTTTGCCAAAGTACCTCATCAATCCCTGTGATACGCGCGCAGCTTCTGGCGACCACAAACAGATAGTCTGACAGTCGGTTTAAGAATTCCTTTGACGCCTTGTTTACATCCTCGCTTTCCGCAAGAAGTGCAACGTTGCGTTCGGCTCGTCTGCAGATGGCTCTTGCCATATGACAGTTCGCGATAAGTGCCGATC
>JABBBA010000420.1:2676-5169 GCA_018607685.1 K189A clade bacterium
GGTGTTCGTTAAGCGCATCCAGGTGCTCTTCGATCGCCGTAACATGAGCTTCGGTCACGATTTCGAAGCCGGGAATGGATAACTCCCCACCCAGATCAAATATCCGGTGCTGGAGCGATCGCATAAAGTTAGCGATGTCGATGAGTTCTTCATTGCCGTTCTGGATGAGTCCTTCAACGACGACGCCCACAATGCTGTTCAGTTCATCGACACTACCCATGCCCTCTACGCGGGGGTGGGTCTTTTTGACTCTGCTACCATCGCCCAGTCCTGTTTCTCCGTCATCACCGGTGCGTGTGTAGATTTTCGAAAGTCGCTTACCCATTGTGTGTGGTTACTCTGGTTTGATGTGGTGAACCATAACTGATTCAGTTCGAACTGACTCGTCCAGTTCTTTTGTGGCCAATTTGATCATATTCTCCAGGCTTGGGGCTCCGGCGTCAGCGGTCGCGGCGCAGATACTCATCCCAATTGAGACGGGCTGATATCCAGCCGTCGTTGTGTAGGTTTTGAGTCGCACGCCATCAAATATGCGGGTATAGCATTCCGCAGTGCATTGTTCGATTGAGGGTTGCATCAGGACCAGAGCAAAAAGCCCGGGTGAAAAATAAGTGACAACATCCAATGGTCTCACCAGGTTCTGGATTCGTTCAGAAACATTAACCACCAGTTCGCCAGCGATAGATGTGTCGTATGTTTCTTTCACTTCTTCGTAGTTGTGAACGGAAATCATCACAAGGCAGACCGCGCCACCGCGGGATTCCACCTGCCGAATAGTGTCGTTAAGCGACTGCTCCGCAAATTCCCGATTGCCAAGCCCTGTTAGTGGATCCAGTAACTGGCCTTTCCTGAGGTCGTTACACAGATGCTTTAAGGAGTCGTTTGAGGTGCTCAATGCGTTGATTTTCTGGGAGATTCGGCCCCCGGCTAATGCCAGATGTTCCATGACATCTACCCGCTTGGTGCCAGTAACCGCATCAATCACCCGGTGAAAATCGTCCTGCTGGACCCGTTCATGGTTTATTGCGCCAATCAGAATGATGTAGGTGAAGTGGTTACGTTCTTCGTCGATATCGCGAATGGCCTCGGCCAGTTCGACGCCGGTCATTTCTCCAACGTCCATTTCCGTGATGACAACATTCGCAGGAGAGGCTTCGAGTACCTGCAGGGCATTGACAGCGCCAAAACAAACGCGGTTGTTCGAGAATTTCATTAGATCGTCGTCAAAGAAGTCGAGTATCGAGTTTCCTCCTTTGACGATGACAACCGGCAGGTCAAACATAGTGGTTCACTGATGCAGTTGGTATGCTTAAGCATTAAATCGATCAACAGTTTAAAGAATATAGGGGTAAATAAACATGCCTTCATTCGATGTAGTTTCAGAGGTGGATTTTCACGAGGTTACCAATGCAGTGGATCAAGCGAATCGGGAACTTCAGACCCGCTTTGACTTTCGTGGCGTCGACGCGAAATTTGAACGCAAAGAAGATGTAGTTCGTGTAACCGCGGAAGCAGATATCCAACTGGACCAGATGATGGACATACTGCGAGCGAAACTCGTGAAACGGTCGATTGATCCAAAGGTGATGGAAATCGGCGACCAGGAGCACGTTGGCAAGCTCCTGCACAAGAACGTCAAAATTCAGGAGGGAATCGAAAGCCTTCTTGCGAAGAAGATCGTAAAGACGATCAAAGAAAAGAAGATGAAGGTGCAGGCGGCGATCCAGGGAGAGAAGGTTCGGGTAACGGGCAAGAAACGAGACGACCTGCAGCAGGTGATGAGCATGCTGAAAGAAGAAGATATCGAAACGCCATTGCAATACAACAATTTCAGGGATTGATCTGGATTGAACGCCGCTGGTCCCCAGGAGGTTTCGTGGAAAGACGCTATTCTGATCTATACGAATCCGAAGGTCCTCGTGATGGCGTTTCTTGGGTTCTCTGCAGGGCTCCCGTTCCTGCTGGTTTTTTCAACCTTATCCGCGTGGTTAGCGGACGGTAATGTTTCTCGCACGACGATCGGTTTCTTTGCCTGGATTGGCATTACCTATTCGGTAAAGGTGTTGTGGGCGCCGATCGTAGACTCAATACCCATCCCTGGCCTGACCCGAATGTTCGGACAACGCCGAAGCTGGATGCTACTGGGTCAACTTGGCATTGGTTGTGGCTTGTTCTTAATGGCCATTAACGGGCCCGCCAGTTTGCTTCTGTTAAGTCTCTCGGCGCTGCTCGTGGCTTTTTCGTCGGCGACCCAGGACATAGCGATAGATGCCTTCCGAATAGAAAGCGCTGTGCCGGAGCATCAGGGTGCCATGTCAGCATCGTATATATTTGGCTACAGAGTGGCGTTGCTGGTGGCGGGTGCCGGTGCACTGCTGATTGCCGATAATTTCCCCTGGTTTGTCTCCTATCTGGTCATGGCATCATTGGTTCTGGTCGGGATTGTTGCCGTTCTGATCGTCAGTGAGCCGGAACGCGATGTTGTTAGCCAGC
>JABBBA010000446.1:0-979 GCA_018607685.1 K189A clade bacterium
TGCTGAAACTGCACGAGGATCGGGCAGGTCGACCCGCCATATTTATTTTTTATCGATCTGCAGTTTGGTGACCACCTTGCCGTTCGCAACTGGTCGAGTTGCAAGCGCACATGGAGAAATTTCTTGCCGAAGACATTGCTGTCTATGCCTTGAGTTATGACGAAGCCGATGCTCTTGGAGATTTTCGGGAAGCCCACAAGGTTTCCTACACACTGCTCTCTGACCCGGAATCTGACGTCATTAGATCATTTGGGATATTGAACACGCTGATCGATGAAGATGACCACCCCTGGTTCGGAATTCCCTACCCCGGCACCTATGTGATCAACACAGATGGCGAGATCACCCACAAATTCTTTGATGGCAATCTTTCTGTCAGGGTAGGTCCGGAACAAATGCTGCGTGCCGCTCTCGGGCGATCGTTGCCGGAGTCTGTGACCGTGGTCAGTAAGCCTCAGGAAGTGCAGGATGTTGAGTTCAGCATTCAGCTTGAAGGCTCCGACTTCAGGGGTGGGGTTAAAAGGGACCTGGTTGCTCAGTTTCGCGTACCGCAGGGGCGGCATGTCTACGCCAGTCCGGCAACACAGGGAATGATTGCCGTCGACATCATTCTGGATCCTTGCGAAGGTCTTGTGCAGCGTCCAATGATCAGGCCATCGCCTGAGAAGCACAGGCTCGCAGGAACCGACGAGGTATTTGATGTGCATCACGGTGCTTTCGAATTGAGAATGCCGTTGACTGTGAACAGTGCCGCGAAGGGTGACATTACGATATCGGGGCAGGTGGTCTGGCAGTCTTGCAACGACGAAATTTGTGATATTCCGGTACGAAAGCGATTTGAAATGACAGTACCTGTGAAGCCTTCACTGCCACACCCAGTTCGCACTGCTCGCGGTGCCGAGTTGGAACCGAATGCGGCTGCGCATTTCAAGAAGATGACTGACCGGCGTAAGTAAGATGGCACAGGGCTGATTTCAAT
>JABBBA010000446.1:989-5083 GCA_018607685.1 K189A clade bacterium
GATTTCAATCGGGCGCAGGAAGCACCCGTAAGCACGTAACTGGGCTTCAGTGAACCCGTTATTGAGTTCGGTAACGGGTGAAGCTTGGTGGGTCTGCCGTGTTGAGCCTGTTTATGAAAGCCATGATTGCAGGAGAGGCTGCCTTGCAGCCTGTCCTGCGTCTTGCGAAGGCTCTGTATACCAAACTGCGAGTAAAATTCCCCGTCCGCTACAGGACAAAGCTGTACCATTGAAGTCCATCAATGTGGGTTCGCGCGCAAAGCTCACACATGCAGACCGCTCGTTCCGAAGAGTTGGCATGAGTTAGCCGAGGTAAGGTTGGCTCGTCGGTAAATGGGCACACGGTTTGATATGAAAAGCAATGCGCTGCAATGGAGATAGCCGTTCGAGCTGGCTTCGGAAGTTCCGGAACAAGAAGGCCTGGGGATAGATACAGATTGTGAATCTTTACTGCTTCGAGGTTCCAGCTTAAGACGTAACCGCAACTTGTGGGTTCATCCATAGTGGGGCGAGCCCCCTATGCTTTTTCGCTCGTGGTAGTTGTAATTGACATGATCTCTTCGCTATCAGTTTCAAGGAATCTCTGGACCATCAACTGACCAGAGATTCCCTGATAACTAGAGCGGACGGCTATTGGCCAGTCTGATAGGTGAACTGCATTCCCCAGACTCTGGGGGCGCCATACCAGCCTACGTAGCCTGTCGCCCCGCTTCGGCCGCCGCCTGAGATCAGGCCGCCAGCAGGCTGATTGGTTTTCCATGAGAAGTAGACTTCGTCAGTGGCATTGCGAACAAACGCTTCCACTTGCCATCTGCCGCTGACCTCACCGATGCCGGCACGCAGATCAAGTGTTCCATACGCCTTCTGGATGCCAATATCTGAGTTGCTAATCGCTCTCAATGACTCATCATCACGCCAGGCATAGTCCGCTCGCGCAAACCATTCCATATCAGAGTTGCTGATCGGCTGAGTCCACATAGCGCCGAGCGTATACTGATATTTAGCGCCAGAACGGTCTGGGCGCGTACCGGTTAGATTGCAGGTTCCGTTTGCATTTGTCGGCGCCTGACCATCAATACACTTTGCATTGTCAAAATCAGTGTATTCAGAATCGAGGTAAGCGAATGAACCGTTAATGAGGAGGTTGTCATTCGGCGAAATCGTAAAGTCCGCCTCTATACCTTTAACCTCCTGTTCACCGGCATTACCGACAATGAATCCAACCCCGCTTGGCCCCAGCGTGGATTCCTGTAAATCATCAACCGTTGTATTGAACAGCGTCAGATTCAACAAAACCTGGCGATCAAAAAAGAAGGACTTAACACCGGTCTCGTAGGTAATTGAGGATTCATTGGCAAATTCCACAGGCTGTCCCACCGGCACGCGAAGCGCGTTAAAGCCGCCTGATTTGAATCCAGTAGCAGCGGTCGCAAACAGCATGACATCATCGCTCACGTTATAACGCGTATTGACTGACCAGGTAACTTTGCTCTCGCTGCGGTCAAGTTTTCTACTTGGGTTGGGCTTGAAAAGAAGTCTGTCAAAGACGAAGCCATTGCCTGCGGCGTTCGTGTGCGCAATCTCCACCTCCTTTTCGTCCCGACTCCAGCGCAGCCCTCCCGTCACATTCCAGACATCAGTCATGTGCCAGGTCATGCTCCCAAATAGCGCGACGCTGCGGGTTTCCTGATCGAATTTACTAAATCCCCTAGCACCTGGCTTTGCGATACACGGGGTACCACATACAGAGGCAGGCGCAGGGAAAACCCGATTTGCTCCGACAAGTGTCGTAAGTCTAGAGGCGAAGTTAGTGTCCTCTGCGTAAAGGAACAGACCTGCCATGTACTCAACGGGACGACCTGCTGGCGAGGTGATACGAAACTCCTGGCTCAGCACTTTATATGTCTGGGCCTGCTTCGATTCTAGCACGGGGTTCTTTAAGGCGTCGGCCGAACCAACCACGGCAGTTTCCCAATCCTGGTACCCACTGATGGATGTCAAGAGCAAATCATCACCCAGACTCCAGTCCACCTGTACCGAAGCACCAAATGAGTCAACGGTGTCATCACCTTCATCATCACCATCCAGGCGGTGATCATTGTCATCGAAATTGTTAAAGGGATAGCCGGCTGCGGCCTGTGCCGCGAGGAACCCTGCGGTCGCGATTCCCCAGTTGGGATCTGTCACGGCCAGCTGCTCTGCCATACAGCAGGTTTTTCTGATCTCTGAGTAGTAGAGCGCGGTATTGATTTCAACATCGTCGCTTGGCGTAAATAGCAATTTGCCCCGCAGGCCCCACTGGCCGTTGTCGTTCACATCATTACCGTTAAGCGCGTTCTCCTCGTACCCATCGCGGTCACGGTACCAGAATGATAGCCGCCCGGCGGTGTTGTCGGAAATTCCACCACCGACATAACCGTTCAGACTCTTTTCGTTGTAATCGGCGTAGCCAGCACGTATCAGACTCTCGTATTCGCTGCTGGGTTTCTTGGTTGTAACATTAATTGCTCCGATCGGCGTATTTCGACCATACAGCGTACCCTGTGGTCCGCGCAGGATTTCAATGGTATTAATGTCGGCCAGTTCACCGAAACTCATGGCGCCGCTTGGCATATACAGACCGTCCAGAAAGGACCCTACGCTGGCTTCAATGCCCGAGTTTGTGCCAGGTGAACCGATACCCCGTATCCGCACCCTCATATTTCGAGTCGTGGTAGAGGTTGTCATGTCGAAGTTTGGCACATAGCGCGCCACACTTGTCATATCTGTCAATCCACGTTGGTTGAGCTCATCGCCGCTTAGCGCGGTGATTGAGATCGGCACGTCCTGGACACTTTCAGCTCTTTTCTGCGCCGTAACAACGATCTCTTCTATCTCGGCGATTGTCGACTGGCTGGTGGAAAGCAGGCCCAACAGGGCCAGTATTGCTAACTTCTTCATGGTAGCTTCCTCGTTATCAAACATCTTTTTTATCAAACACTGCTGCAGGGCGGAAAGACGTCCTGACCGCTCAATGTCATTCATTGTGACATTTAGTATTGCACTTCTCTTATCAGGTGTCACTATTAATGACATAAGGCCAATAAAAATACAAATAAACTAGGCTGTGTCTCCATTGTAAATTGACACGAAGGAATACATTTGTCATTGTATATGACACAAAACATTTAAAGGTCTTTATGAATGGTGCGTCTGTCAGATTTGCCGGATTACGAGCGTGAGCATCTCCTCCAAAAGAACATGCAGCCACTGGGCCCTACGCCGTGGGTTCCTTTATCGAAGCCTCTGTCAGAGATGCGTGTCGCCCTGATTACAACAGCAGGATTGCACTTTCGTGATGACCCTACCTTCGAATTTGCTGACGCGACTTTTCGGCCTATCCCGGGAGAAGAAAACGCTGATGATTTGGTCATGTCCCACAGCTCGGTCAACTTCGATCGAACCGGCTTTCAGGAGGACGTAAACCTGGTTTTTCCTATCGATCGATTCAGGGAGCTGGCGTCAGAGGGGGCTATAGGTTCGCTGGCCGAGGTTCATTACAGCTTCATGGGCGCGGGGCTGAGACCGGAAACCTATGAGGGCAGTGTTAATGCACTTGCCGGACTTCTGAAAAAGGATCGTATTGATGCGGTTTTTCTGACACCTGTGTGACCCAACTGTACCCGCGCCGTGTGCGCGATCGGTTACTACCTTGAACGACAAGGCATTATGACCACCGGTATCAGTCTGGTGCGTGAGAATACAGAGGCGTTGGCTCCACCACGTTCGCTGTGGGTGACGTTTCCGCTTGGTAGGCCGCTCGGAAAGCCCAACGATCCGGCTTTCCAGCATAAGGTAATTGCAGCGGCCCTGGATCTGTTGAACCGCTCGAGCGGGCCTGTACTGGAGGATTTTCCTCTGGATGCACCCTCTGTCGAGATCGATTCATCTCCCGCTTGCCCTGTTTCATTCCCCAAGAAAGTCGTCGACAACGACACATGGGGCAATCAGCTGCTCGCGGAAGTCTCGTTGCTAAAGACCTGGCATGATCTGGGTCGACGTCGCCGAGGAGGCAGGACCAGCTTTGGCCTCTCTGGTTCAGGTATAGATGAAAT
>JABBBA010000248.1 GCA_018607685.1 K189A clade bacterium
CCCTCACCCAGTTCATCGCCATCCCAGTTATAGGTGAGTTCTACCTGGGCAGACTCATCACCCGGCGCCGAAAGGAAAACCAGCGTAAACCGGCCCTGCTCGTTCTCATAGCGACGGTTTTCCTGTAGACCCAGTTTGTCGCAATAAAAATCCAGCGAGGCGTCAATATCATTGACCCTCACCATGGTATGTAGGTACTTCATAGAACCGATTTCCCTGTTTGAATTTAACGACACATCTTAACGGCTATGTACCATCCACACCATTTTTCGCCCGACCCTGGGCTAATAGTTGTCGGCAAACCGATACGGTTATCCTGCTTGCTTGAGCAGGCCAGCAAGCAGTTGCTCATTATCAAGCGTCGCCAGAACAGTCTTTGCTGCCTCCTGGCCCTTTATGATGAAATGTTTTTTGAAAAACTCCTCGCGACCTTCGCTCATGAATTCCTGAGGAGTAAGAATGCCATAGATGATCGGTACGCCAGTGTCCATCTGAAGCTTCATGATTGCGTCCATAACGGTTGAAGCGACGAAATCGTGACGGTAGACGCCGTGATCGGCGATCAATCCAGCGACGACAACGATGTCGACTGTCTGCGACTCAATCAGTTTTTTTGTAAACAGGGGGATTTCAACCACACCCGGAACATTGTATGAATTTACCTGAACCTGTCGATTTGCATCCTTGAGTTCTGTACTACAAGCGAGCGCAAAGGCATCAACAGCCTCGGCATGCCATGTTGCCTTGACCAAACCTACAGTAGCGGAATACATAGTAACTCCTGGGAGGAAACGCCATAGATGCGCTTCAGCTAGACACTCGTGACCGACTAGGGGAATGAGGAAATTGATATTTTGACTTGGCATTCTGTCAGAACACCCGGTAACACAATACTAATGATAGCTTTGCCAATGTCGGCGGCGGGCCTATGCAGAGACCATGGGTAATTCTACGAGATCAGTCGACCTGATGTCATGCTTTTGTGGTCTTTGAAATTACTCGAAATCACCCACATATATAGGTGACGTATAGGCAAAACTCCCATCCTGCAGCCTGATTCGAAAGTAATAGTAGTCGCCGAGATGCGGTGTCGACGGATCATCAAAGTCATAGCGCATGGAAGACTCAAAAGGAACGAGTGCGGGTTCAATACGAACAGAATCCCGATAGCCTTCTACCTCAAAGGTTCGTGTTCCTCCCTGCATCGCTTCGGCGATAGGAATGAGAAATTTGTGTCCAGACGTCTGTTTCGGTAAGCGGTCATTGGGAATCCACGCAGCATCTTCAAAGCCTGGGGCAATCCCAATTTCGATTACCGTGTCCTCATTGGCGGTCGCAAGTTCGAATTCCAAAAACTCACCCAGGCCGTGCGTTCGAGTGAGAAAGTCCACGCGCCCGGCTTGTCGCCCCGGTTTGACTTGCCAACTCTGCCCCACACGATCTACGGTAAGTTCGCTACCCTCGGTCGCCACATACCCCACCCACTCTCGTGCATTCCTGGGCTTACTCATTAACCGACTAAAGGGTTCGCTCGAGGATTCAACAACCAAACGAAATCGATTGCCACCGGTGTCACGCTGGCGCTTCGCTTTAAAAAGACTACCGTTCTTGAATACCTCAACCGAATCAATTGGCGCGTCCGCCGCGATCTCGAGACTAATTTTCCTGATCGGTGTCAGGTCCAGATTCATAGGACTTACCAACAACACCATCTTCGAACCTACCGAAACATAGGTCTGCCGGTTACTCAACGCATCGAACCAGTCTTGCCCTTCATCCACCCGAATGGCCGTATTTACCACTCGATATTGCCCAGGATACTGGTGACTGTGATTGGACCCGGTGAAACCTACCCGGAATCCCATGTTCGCTGCGCTGGTGCCAAACCAGTCATAGACAGAGCCGCCACTGGCGATCTCAACCAACTTCAGGTCCCCGGGCACCATTCGTCGCAGATCTGTTGGCTGTTCAGGTTTCGCGATAGTCAATGAAGCGGTATCACCCTTCGAGAAAACAAGGCTCGCGCCTCCTTTTTGAAGCGATTTCCAGTGACTCACAACCGTCGTGTCATCAAGGACCGATGCGATGGAACTTTCATCTAATTCTTTGTGGTCAGCGGGTAGAGTCAGGTCATACCGCCCCACGGCAAGACGCATCAGCTCATCGCTTGAATGTACGCCCTCAGACATGGTGGTCGGGACGCCAAGATCTGCCCAGATAATCGTGTATGGCTTATTACTCACGAGCACAGGGTTCGATGAGGCAGAGATTCCGCCTCCGCCTGTACGAATTTCCAGTTGATAGGTACCTGGCGCCTGGAAACTGATGCCATCGATTCTCTGTACGGCCGCAATCACATCTACCCGTTCTCTGAAGACACCGTTGACCAGCAAATCAAGGGTCATGTTTTGCGGCCGCGCGATATTTCCGTACGCGTCTTCGAGTCTCAACCAGAGATCAACGATTTCACCGGGCGTCGTGATGGAACTGGCGTACAAGCTCAGATGGCTGAATTCCCCAGGGTCTATTTGTGTTGCACTAGTGGGTACCCGGACGAACGATGCTTCACTGTCAGTCTTGAGATAAAGCGGTATTTCGTAACGCGTCATTGCCGTTGTCGGGAGTTGTAATCTTTCCACCACAAACCGCAGGATGGTTCCGGCCCGCAGCACACCCGACGTCACTTCAAATGCGATTGCTGATGCCTGAAATTGAGGTTCTCCGGCGATACCGGCAACCCCAATCTCACGTGCGCGAAGTTGCGCTCCAGCGGGTTCGCTCGGAAGAACCCGAACAAAGTTGTTGGCTGCAGATGTTTCTATTTGCAGCGTATGTGCCCGAGTCCCTTCCTGGCGAAGCACGAGAGATCCGCCCTCTATCAGCGATATCGGCAGTTGATATTCAATCTCCGCGTAAACCACGCCTCCGGCAACGCTTTGTCCACGAATCCTGAATTCGGCTGCGCCTGTTACCAGACCGGTAGCGCCCGCGGCGTGTTGTAAATCGCCCGCGGCCTGCTCTGTAGCGACAACGTGTTCCGGGTCACTGGTTTCAGCAAGGGTAGGCAAAGATAGCAGGACAAACCCCACTATCAGGTAGCATTTTTTAAACATGCGGGTAGTTTGATTAAATCTGGGAGCGAATGAAAGCCATGAGTGCAATCGTTGCAATGTTGCCGGAAACACCAATGAGTTCATCTGTTTTTGCAGGATCCGATGCTGAACCAGGAACCATGATCAGCTCGCCACCGGCACCTGCCAGGGCCTTCGCAAAGCCCTTCGCCTGCAGCGCCGTCACATCGCTTTCAGGATTGTATAAGAGCGCAAAAGGAGGCAAGTTCGGATTTTTGGAGACGTGGGTCTGGGGTGAAGCCGCACGCCAAACAGCTTCGTCGGAAGTAAAGATTAACTCGTGTTGTCGGCGCTCGACGAAGTTGCCCAGTTCCTTCATCAGTCGTGTGATGTCATAACTTGAGGAGTCGATTGAAACAACAGCCTTCACAGCGCTGCTACTTATGCCTTCAGCTCGAAGATAACTTGAGTCCGCCATGACCAACGATACCAGATGCCCACCTGCCCCGTGTCCCATTAGAACAATCTTTTCAGCATCCAGCCCGTACTCAGCGCCGCTTTCCTGAATCCACTTAATCACGCTAACGATGTCGACTACCTGGTCGTATACCTTGTAATCCCATCTGAGCCTGTAGTTCATACTGACAAAGGCCAGACCGTTGAGGGTGAAATAGTTTGGTTTTACGTGGACATCTTTCTTATCGCCAAAAGCCCAGCCACCTCCGTGAACGTAGAGGATCACCGGCGCCAGTTCTAAGTTATTTGGCCTATAGGCGTCCAGGGTTTGACGTGTTGAGGTCTGATCAAGTTTCTGTGCGACATAGGGAATGTCACTGGTTATCGTGAAATTAAAACCATCATCGACAATTATGGTTTCCTCGGATCCTTCTGCAGTGAACGTATAGGCGGATAGGAGTACTATCCAAAGAAGGAGATATCTCATGAATTTGCAGCTAGTCTAAGATTTAGACGCAATTTAAGCTCCAAATCACGGTGTAAGCAAGGTCAAAAATGTAATTATATTAATAACATACACACGGTTTGCGGCGCTGGCGATCAATCTTGATACTAAGCCGCTGGATACCACGCAAAAAAAAGGCCGCGGATAGCGGCCTTTTAATCAGTTCACTGCTTCAGTTTACTGATACTTCTTTAGCTCTTCTCGTGCAATGACCCGGCGATGAACTTCGTCCGGACCATCGGCCAGTCTGAGAGTTCGCTGGGAAGTCCACATTGCCGCAAGAGGCGTGTCCTGAGAGACACCAAGTGCACCGTGCATCTGGATAGCTGCATCAACGACCTTAAGTGCCATATTAGGTACGGCCACCTTGATAGCCGAGATGTACTTCCTGGCTTCCTTGTTCCCAATCGTGTCCATCATATACGCAGCCTTCAACACCGCGAGTCGACACATATCCAGTTCTATTCGAGAGTCCGCAATCACATCGTAGTTACCGCCAAGCTCCGCCAGCGGCTTCCCGAATGCTGTTCGAGACAGTGCACGACGACACAGCAATTCAAGCGCTCGTTCAGCGACACCAATTGATCTCATACAGTGATGAATTCGACCTGGGCCAAGGCGACCCTGTGAAATTTCAAATCCACGGCCTTCACCAAGTATGATATTTCCCTTTGGTACTCGAACGTTGTCGAATTTAATATGCATGTGCCCATGTGGAGCATCATCTTTACCAAAGACGTACATCGGTCGAACGACTTCTACACCTGGGTACGGAAGTGGTACCAGAATTTGTGACTGACGAAGGTGCTTGGGGGCATCGGGATTAGTCACAACCATCGTGATCATGATTTTACAACGGGGATCGCCTGCACCGGAGATATAGTGCTTCTCACCGTTTATAACCCACTCGTCGCCTTCCAGTACCGCAGTAGTAGCAATGTTAGTCGCGTCAGATGAGGCAACATGAGGCTCGGTCATTGCAAACGCAGAGCGAATCTTTCCCTCAAGCAATGGCTCAAGCCACTCCTTCTTGTGCTGTTCTGATC
>JABBBA010000057.1 GCA_018607685.1 K189A clade bacterium
GGCTGTGATATTGCGCTGTCTTATGCTTCCCTGGGAGCCAATGCGTTGTTCAACCTGTTGCGACGTGTTGACCTGCTAATGGTCGCGGAAGGGCTGGGTGTGTTCAAAGTACCAGTTCCAGAAGAGCTGGCCGGTAAAACGTTGGCGGAAGCTGATTTCAGGCAACGAACTAACTGCAGCGTCATTGGTATTGATACGCATGACAAGACCATGACAAATCCAGGGCCCGAATCCAGATTGCCCGAGGAAGGTGAGATTGTGCTGATCGGTACACCAGAGAGTGAAACAGAATTTCTCAAACTCTACCCCACGTCCCGGGTCTAGCATGATCTGTTCGTAAGCAATTGGTCAGTGGTTCAAACCCTCTTTCCGGAACCATTAATCCTTTGAAGCATAGTAATAACCTGGCTTCTAGAGGATATCAATATTCGAGACAAGCTTGCCGGTGGAAGCTGATCAATTACAAGGTGATGAAGAAATTGGTCTAACGATCACAGGCCATTATTACTGTCTGCTTTAGACGGGTGAACTCAACCGGTCGATGCAACATCTTATACTCTAGTAATAGAGAGGAGGATGTCGCAAGAACCCAGCCGTCTGTAAGTCAGAAAACTCAGTTCACTGCAGCCATTGACTACCCAAAGAATCCCCACATCACGGTGGCTTAAATTTGAATGAACATCTGGAGTTACCGTACCTGACCATTCTTTGAAAAAGATGGTTTATAGCGCCTATCCTCAAGATGCGATCGTCTTTACCGCAAAATCTGCGACGGTTGATAAGACAACTCGGCTTTGCAAGTGACTTTGGATTGTTGCCTTAGACTACTCTACAATCATCTGTATTCTTTGCCGTAGATCCAAATCACCTTGATGTGTTTCTTGTAAAAGAAACTTGTGAGTAGAAGTGAACGGGCAACCCTCTAAAAGTATCTCTATAGTGATTCCGTGTTTTAACGAAGCCGGAAATGTGCCCGCGGTCGTAGAAGACCTGCTGGGCAGGCTCGATGCGTTGGAACGCACGGCCGAACTAATACTCGTCGACGACGGTAGCACTGATGAAACCTGGCAGCGTATAAGTGAACAAGCGCTCGCAGATGATCGAGTACGTGGCGTCAGGCAAATGCGAAATTATGGACAGAGCCTTGCCTATCAGGCTGGCCTGGACGAAGCATCGGGCGAACTGATCATACTTTACTCTGCAGATCAGGAAATCAGTTCTCATTATCTCGACGAGGTCTTGGAAAAGCTCGATGGAGGATGGGATTTTGTCAATACAAAACGACTCGGACGCTGGTCGGGTAACCAACGGGCATTGGTCAGTACTTTAGGCAACAAAATTACCAATTTGATATCCGGCTTGAAGATTGATGATCGAGGCAGCGGGTTAAAAGGTATGAATGCCCGCTTAGCAAATTCACTTAGATTCTACGGAGACATGCATCGTTTTATTCCTGATTACATTAGCTTGCATACCGATAGAATTATTGAAATTGAAACCGACTTCTTGGATCGAACCTACGGAAAATCCGCCTATATAGGGAGCGTTAGATCACTGTCTGTTTTTTTGGATCTGATCACGCTCGCGTTCCTCGTGCACTGTGGCCGTCGGCCGTTCCTGCTCTCTCCGGGTCGGGTCTTTGCTTTTTCCGGAGTATTGATTGGTTCGGCTGGTTTTCTGACTACTGCCTGGTTGTCATTGGACAAAATATTTTTTGGTGCAGCTCTATCCGATCGACCCCTCTTCTTGATTGGTATTCTGGGAACGATTCTTGGGGTAATGATGCTCATGCTTGGCATACTCGGAGAAATGGTTATGCGAACGTACTATGAGTCTGGTGCTCGCAGAACCCACCTTCTACGAGAACGGATTGGTGGCTTTACAGCATCGGACGACGACTAGCGATATCGGTATTGCATGGACAAGTTGAACATCCTTTTAAAACGACTACCCGTGGATCTAGGTCAGGGGAACCTCAGAACGACAACAAAAGGAAAACTGATCGCGATGAACTACGTCCCAATGGGACAAGGAAAGCGCGCGCTCGACATTGGCTGTAGAGAGGGTGATCAGTCCAAATGGCTCGAGTCGAAAGGATACATCGTAACCTCTATCGATATAGAGAAGGTCTATGAAAAAGCAGAAGTCGTCGATGCTAACAATCCCTTGCCATTTTCTGATGCATCATTCGATCTAATCTGGTGCAGTGAGGTTATTGAGCACCTTGAAGATCCAAAGGCTTTCCTGAAGGAGGTCGATCGCATTCAGGCTCCGGGGGGACGCTTTTTGTTAACCACACCCAACAGTTCGTTTTGGCTTTACCCGCTTTTGAGAATTTTTGGATTAAGGCCGAGCGATGTACAACATCCCGGACACCTACATTTTTTTAACCTAAACGATATGAGAACATTGTTTCCGACGGCCAAGATAGAAGGGTTTTTCCCTTACTTGATTCTTCGCTACAGAATATCTCGCTTTGTTGGTTCAATTTCACCAACCTTTGTCGTTTGTAAAGAAAAAACGAAGACCGACTAGATCTGATGTCAATCACGGAAAACCTGCTTAAGAACTTTTCTCGGTATACGCTGATCGGGATCGTGTTTTACTTTTTGTCCGTAGGCATAAACGGTCTGCTCATCGACGTTCTTGGACTGCCGACATTGATCACCAGTTTATTGGTCTTAACAGCTCTTTTTCTTGTGAAATTCGTTGTTTCAGTATACCTGGACGTTGTCAAAAACCGCTTCACGCTCTACCTTGTCAGCAATGCTGTCATTTCCTTAGCTGCACCCTTTGGGGTTTGGCATGCAGTTGAACAATGGGGATTGTCCGCGAGTATTTCTACTGCAGTAATACTAGCTGTCGTATTTCTTCTTCGTTATTTGGTGATGGGGAAAATCGGATTGTTAAATATCGAGAATAGATAAATCCGGAATATGCGATCTCTGCAATCTGATGAGCAAATTTGTCTGATATATTCGTCTCACGCCTTAATCGTCTAAGCTTCGCTCAATGGAATATCCTTTTCGACTATCGCAGAAACAGTTCAGCCTGCTGGTAGTGGGCCTTTTGGTCGTGATCGCCGGATATGTCTTGTTCGATTTTCTGGTGTTTGAGAAGGTATATCTGTTCCCCGATACCGGGGGTGACTCCTACCTTCAGTTTTATCCCTGGCTGGTGATGGTATCTGACTACCTGTACAGCCAGGGCTTGCCTACTTGGTCTTTCAAAGTTGGACTAGGCCAGAACATTTTTCCTGCCGATCTCAACAATCCGTTCCGGCTCTTTCTTATTTTGCTAGGAGAAGAGCGCCTGCACTTAGCCATTGGCTATGTTGAACTGATCAAATTCGCATTATCTGGATGGTTGTTCTATAGCTTTTCGCGAATTCTGGGTTTGCAACCGCTGGCCGCTGGCATTGGAGCAGTGCTTTTTGCTAATACCGGTTATCTGATTCTTGGCAGCTCCTGGCACGGGCACTCGGCGTTTGTTGTCTTTGGCATATTCTATATTTTCGCATTTGAGAAACTGTTTACAGAAAAGGTATGGGTGTACTTTCCGATAGCAGTTTTCCTGATTCTCTCCAGATCGCCGTTTTATCTCTATTTTCTTTCCCTCTTTCTCGCCCTCTACACCATCATTCGCCTGCATGGAGATAAAGATACGGGCTGGCGATTCGGCTCTTTGGTTTTAACACTCTGTCTTTGTGGCGGATTAGGCATCTTACTGAGTGCATGGTTTACGCTGAGCGATGTACATCGCATCTTAGCTTCGCCTCGTTTGTCAGGAGGGGTAGGCTATTTTGATAATCTAAGTGCAGCCTCTGTGTTTCAGTTAGCCACTAGCGAGGAATTGTTGACCTCGGTTTATCGTACGCTCTCGACAGATCTCCTGGGTACCGGCGATCATTTTGTGGGATGGTACAACTATCTTGAGGCGCCTAACTTTTACGCGGGCATTATTTCATTGTTATTATTGCCTCAGTTTTTCTTCATGAAGCCTAACTGGCGCTACATCTTCCTGCCGCTCCTTGGACTGGCACTTCTTGTCACACTCTTTCCTTTCTTCCGTTACTCGTTGTATTTATTCAGCGGTAACTACTACAAGGGTGGCTTATCGTTTGTCATTGGTTTTGGCCTGGTGTTGTGTTCAGTGCTTGTTTACTCAGAAATATTGAAGGGGAAACGGATTCACATTCCTGGATTGGTACTGACTGCTGTGTTGCTGTTAACGCTTTTGTTCTTTCCTTTTGAGGGAATGCAGGGAAAAGTAACCGACCTTAGATTTCTGGTGGCTATTTTTATTAGTGTTTACGTTGCACTGTTAACAAGCAGTCGATGGCACGCATCAGCGAAATTTTGGATCATCGCGGTCATCGTTGTCGAAGCGGGTCTATTTTCTTCGATCACTGTTAACAACCGGACGCCGTTAGCGACCACGGAGTTCGCCTCGAAGGAAGGTTATAACGATGGCTCAGCAGGTGCTATCCAACGATTGAGAGATCAAGATAGTTCGGTCTTTCGTACGGAGAAGTTTTACAACTCAATTAGAGGTAAGGCGGGTAGCCTGAATGAAGCGCAGGTTCAGAACTACTTTTCTACGTCTTCGTACTATCAGTTCAACCACCCGGCGTATATCCGATTCTTTACATCTATGGGACATCTTGGTTACCCAGTTACAGAAACCAGCACCCGATGGGTTAGAACGGTTGCCGACCGTCCAATCCTCCAGTCACTGCTAGGAGTTAAGTACATTCTGAGCGAAACTTCTCTTTCTCAAGATGGTTTGGACTATGTTACCGAACACTCCAAGGTTGAAGCGGAGCCTTATGTCTATCTTAACGATCTGTGGTTACCCCTCGCATTTGTCTACGACAGGCATATAACGGTAGAAGAATTCTACAAATTGTCACCTGAATGCCACGAACCTGCTTTGTTGGCCGCCTACGTCTCAGAATCCACTACAAAACAAAGTGTTGAGGCTTTGCGCAAATGTCCGGATCTGGAAACCTTTCACCGCTCCATTCAACAAAAACGTCAGAACGGTCTGAAAATCAGTGAGTTCAGCGAAGCTCGA
>JABBBA010000412.1:0-3364 GCA_018607685.1 K189A clade bacterium
GCCTTGCCTGGGAATCCTATTCTATTGCCACAGACCAGGACCTGTTGGTGCCTATCGAGGAAAAGTTTCAGCAACCGGAAAACCTGTTTTTGGGATTGCTGGGTGATACCGGGCTTTCCGCCTACTTCGGGTTGGAGCGTGTAGCGAAGTTGCAGCCCGGGGAGACCGTTTTGGTATCTGCCGCCGGCGGTGCCGTTGGGAATGCTGCAGGTCAGATTGCAAAGGCAATGGGCGCGGGAAAAGTTGTAGGGTTTGCCGGCGATGCCGAGAAATGTAAATGGCTGGAAGAAGAGGTCGGCTATGACGCTACGATTAACTACAAGACAGATGATATTGATAAGGCGCTTGGAGAGCACTGCCCCGATGGGATTGACGTTTATTTCGACAATGTTGGTGGAAACCTGCTGGAGCCGGTGCTGGACCATATTAACTATCAGGCACGGATAGCCTTTTGCGGCGCGGTGGCGGATTACACCTCAGAAGAGGATATGGGGCCCCGCAATCTCTTCAGGCTGGTCGCCAATTGTGCAAAGCTCGAAGGTTTCATGACTCACTACTGGACCGCTGACTATGAAGTTGCCCGAGAAATATTGGTCGGCTGGCTGGAATCAGGCAAGCTTAAAAGCTACGAGGCGCGATACCAGGGTGTGGAGAACTGCGGCGTGGCATTCAGCGACATGCTTAATGGTAAAACGTTTGGTAAGACGATAGTCAAGGTTGTTGCCGACTCATGAAGTATCCCAATGCGACCCTCTGGTATGTAGTGTTCCTGCTGACAATTGCATCGACGCTGTCCTTCATCGATCGGCAGATCCTCAATGTAATGATCGGTCCTATCAAGCGTGACCTGGGTGGACTATCAGATACCGAGATATCACTGATTATTGGACTGGCGTTTTCTGCAGTTTATTCACTGACCACGTTGCCGCTTGCACGCATCGCGGACAGATACAGCCGGCGCAACGTGATTGCCGCAGGCATCTTCAGCTGGAGCCTGATGACGGCGCTGGCCGGTATGGCGAATTCGTTCTGGGCGCTGTTTGGCGCACGTATGGGGGTCGGGGTTGGTGAGGCTTCCCTCGGTCCGGCCACGCAATCCATTCTTGCCGACTACTTTGAACAACATCGCCTGCCACTCGCCTACGGGATAGTGGCTGCCGCTCCGTTTATTGGAACGGGGCTCGCTAATATTGTAGGTGGACCGCTGATAGATTATCTGGAGGCGCGGCCGTTGATCGTTATGCCGGTCTTCGGTGAAATGTACTCCTGGCAGACCGTACTGGTTGTCGTGGGGCTTCCCGGCATACTGCTTACCCTGCTGATGTTTACGATAAGAGAGCCCGACAGGAAAGGCGCGAGCGCTGATCGTACGGAAGGCTATTCCTATGCTGAGCTATGGAAGTTTTGTCTCTCTCGCCGAAAGTATCTGACCTATCATTTTATTGGCTACCTGTGCCTGTCGATACAGGGTTTTGCATTCCTAACCTGGATCGTTGAATTCTTCGTTCGAATTCACGGCTGGACTCGTACCGAGATTGGGCTTACCTACGGCAGTATTGCGCTCATCGTCGGGATCATGGGCAGTATCGGTGCTGGCTACTACGCGGGTTACTGGTTGGCGAAGGGCAGGGCGGATGCACCCATGCGTTTGGCCTTTTATGGCACGATTGGATTGGGTCCTCTGGCGGTGATTATGCCGCTGGTCTCAAATGACTGGCTTGCCATTCCGATGATTATCCCGATCACCTTCTTTATGGCGATGCCGCCGGGGCTTTCCAATGCCGCGCTCCAGGCAATTTCGCCAAACAGGATGCGAGGTCAGATGATCGCCGTGTATTTGATCTGCGTAAGCTTTTTGTCCTACCTGTTCGCGCCCTTGATTATCGGGTTAATGAACGATTACGTATTCGGTCGGGAAGATGCGATTGGTCTTTCGCTTTCGACGTTGGCGTTCGTGAACTATGCGATAGCAGCTGTGTGTTTATACCTTTGTCTCGATCCCCTGAAGGATGCGGTCAGCAGGGTCCACGAGTTTGCGGAAGACTAGGTTTGGTATAGATCGGAGCTAGCCCTCTAAGGGCTAGCCTGAGGCAGGTTATCTTGGTTTTGCCCCGCCGCCGACCCGAAGGATTTCTCCGCTCATCCAGCTGGACGCATCTGATGCCAGGTAAATGCACGCGGAGGAAATGTCCTCTGGAGTACCTAGTCGACCCAGCGGAATATTCCACTCTTCCAGAATCTGATCCAGCTGGCTTTCATCCCTGCCAATGGCTTTCAACATCACCTCAGTTGGGATAGCGCCAGGTGCCACTGCATTGACCCGAATGTCCGGCGCAAATTCTGCGGCCAGGGTCCAGGTCAGTGAATTAGTGCCGGCTTTGGCGGCACCGTAGTGGGCACTGCCCGGTACAGGCCCGGTTCCGGCGCCCGACGTAATGTTGATGATTGCGCCTTTCTCCATGTACTTTGCAGCGGTAATAGAGCCTGTATAGATGGACGTCAGGTTCAGGGCGATTGTTCTGTCCCATTCGTCGCGCGGTAATTCGCGAATAGGCATTCTCATAGGAGAACCCCCGGCATTGTTCACCCAGATCGTCAGCTTGCCAAAGGTGTCGACGGCTGCTTTGCCGAGCGCATCAAGTGCGGCATCGTCGGTCACATCGGTTGTGACGGCGATGGCTTCTCCGCCGTCAGCGCGAATGGCTTCCGCGACCGCTTCGATCTCGTTGGTTCTGCGCGCGGCAAGGACCACTTTGGCACCGGCCCTGGCGAAATCTTTTGCGATGCCTTCGCCGATTCCCCGGCCAGCGCCGGTGACGACTGCAACCTGTCCTTCGAGGCTATATCTATCCAGTATGCTCATGGTCAGGCCGCCGCTTGCTTTGCATCTTCAAGACGCTGTTTCAGTTCTTTGAGTTCCGTGTGAAGCTCCGCTGGAACATGATTTCCATAGGTGGCGTAGTACTCCTCAATGAGAGGAATTTCGTCAAGCCAACCGTCAACTTCGACCCGGAGTAGCTCCGCGATCTGGGCATCGGAGAGACCAAGACCGGAAAAATCGAGCCCGTCGATGTTGGGCAGGTTTCCGATAGGAGTTTCGACGGCTTCTGCCGTACCCTCGCATCGTTCAAATATCCATTTCAGGACGCGGGAGTTTTCGCCGAACCCGGGCCACATGAACTTGCCTTCATCGTCCTTTCTGAACCAGTTGACGTAGTAAATTTTCGGAAGCTTAACGCCTTCCTGCTGACCGGTTCTTATCCAGTGGCTCCAGTAGTCCGCCATGTTGTAACCACAGAAGGGGAGCATCGCCATTGGGTCTCTCCTCAGCTCGCCGATTTTCCCGGCGGCCGCGGCGGTTTTT
>JABBBA010000412.1:3374-5015 GCA_018607685.1 K189A clade bacterium
CGCTATTGCAGGGCACTGAGCGGCTGAAACCGTAAACCTTGCATTGGGGTGAGCCGCCGGTGTGTCGGCGTCCGGCGTCCAGTCATTGCCTTTCCAGTCAACCAGATGTGCAGGAGCATCGCCCATGCCCTCCCACCAGACATCGCCATCATCAGTTTCGGCGACGTTAGTGAAGATGCAGTCTCCGGTAAGACTCTCCATCGCGTTAGGGTTGGAGTCCATGCCGGTGCCGGGTGCGACGCCAAAAAAACCCGCTTCAGGGTTAATGGCGTATAGCTGTCCATCATCGCCGAATTTCATCCAGCAGATATCGTCACCGACTGTTTCGACGGTCCAGCCTGGAATAGTGGGCACGAGCATTGCCAGGTTCGTTTTGCCGCAGGCACTCGGGAATGCGCCAGCGATGTAGTGGAACTGACCTGCAGGGTTCGTCAGCTTGAGGATTAACATGTGTTCGGCAAGCCAGCCTTCGTCCCGCGCCATAATAGAGGCGATTCGAAGGGCAAAGCACTTTTTACCCAGTAGTGCATTCCCCCCGTAGCCGGAACCGAATGACCAGATTTCCCGGGTGGTCGGGAAATGGGCGATATAGAGTTTCTCTGGGTTACAGGGCCATGGGACGTCCGCTACGCCGTCGGTCAGCGGCACACCTACTGAGTGCACGCAGGGTACGAATTCGCCATCTTCTCCAAGCTCATCCAGTACAGGCTGACCGACACGGGTCATGATATGCATGCTGGTCACGACGTACGGCGAGTCCGTGATTTCGACGCCAATATGTGCGATGGGCGATCCGACGGGTCCCATGGAAAAGGGGATCACATACATTGTTCGGCCGCGCATACAGCCATCGAACAACCCGGTTAGCGTAGATCGCATTTGATCAGGTTCGATCCAGTTGTTGTTTGGGCCGGCATCCTGCTCGTCGTCTGAACAGATATAGGTTCTGCTTTCTACCCGTGCGACATCCGCGGGGTCCGAGCGCACGAGGTAGCTGTTAGGCTTTTTGTCTTCGTTTAGCTTCTTTGCGACCCCTGCGTCTAACAGCAGGCCCCACATTTGGTTGTATTCATCGGTGCTGCCATCGCAAATCACCACGGCATCTGGCTGGCAAAGATCTTTCATTTCGTTAAGCCAAGCCGCCAGCTTGTTGTGTTTCAGCATCAAATTTCGCCCTTTTGGTCTGTCCGGATACCCATGAAAATGCGGCAGACGCCGCTGGGTCGTAAGTGGCGGAAGAATACCGTATTCGGTTCTCTAAATCGACGCGCGGCGGTGGTTTTTATGTTGCCTTATTTAAGTCTTTCATGGCTGACCGGCCAGCTCCTGCTACAATGCGCGCCATGCAGCTACAACCAACCAAAAATCTCGACGAATATCGCCCCTATTGGGCCGAATGCTTTGGCATTGCGCCATTTTTACCAACCTCCAGGGCCGAGATGGATGCCCTGGGTTGGGACAGTTGTGATGTCATTATTGTGACCGGGGATGCCTATGTAGATCATCCCAGCTTTGGTATGGCTGTCATCGGTCGTGTTTTGGAGGCCCAGGGCTTTCGGGTGGGCATTATTGCGCAGCCGGACTGGCAGGGGACGGAAGCGTTTTCTGTTCTGGGGAAACCCAACCTCTATTCTGGCGTTG
>JABBBA010000166.1 GCA_018607685.1 K189A clade bacterium
CCGGCGAGCGCTGTGATTCTTTCCGGCAACGTTCTTTCAATCAACTCTCGAACATACCGGGTGAGCACCGGTGCCAGGCCGGCGCTACCAACAGAAATGATCAGGGGATCCCTGTCGATAATGGCGGGGAAAGTGACGGTGCAGAGTTCGGGTGAATCAACGACATTCACAGGAATACCAACACTGCTGGCATCTCTGGATACGGCTTCGTTTACGGCCCGGTCGTCGGTTGCTGCAACCACAAGGACCTTGCCGGTTAGAAAAACATCGGCATAAACCGTTGCGTTCAGGGAGTGGATGTCTTCCTGCAGGATGGATGCGACAGCATCAGAGATGTCAGGCGCGACAACGGTAATGTGCGCGCCACTACGCAGGAGCAGCTCGATTTTTCTACGCGCAATTTCTCCGCCACCCACGACAAGTACGTCTCGACCCTGAAGATCAAAATGCAAAGGCAGATAACGCATAACTCTAACTCTCGAGTGAGATAACTGTCTCGCCGCCCATGTATGACTGTAGCGCCTGGGGAATGCGAACCGACCCGTCTTCCTGCTGGTAGTTTTCCAGTAGTGCTACCAGTGTTCGTCCGACAGCCAACGCGGAACCATTGACCGTATGCAGGAGCTCAGGTTTGCCAGTCTCCGGGTTACGCCACCTGGCCTGCATTCGACGCGCTTGGAAATCCAGAAAATTGCTGCAGGATGATATCTCACGATACTTGCCCTGCCCCGGGAGCCAGACTTCCAGGTCGTAGGTTTTGGCCGCCGCGAAACCAAGATCGCCCCCACAGAGATTAACCAGACGGTAGGGCAGACCAAGCTTTTGCAGGATGGCTTCGGCATGTGAGGCCAGGTCTTCCAGTGCCTTCCATGAATCTTCCGGTCGGACCATCATCACCAATTCAACTTTTTCAAACTGATGCTGACGAATCATGCCTCGGGTGTCCCTTCCGTAGCTACCAGCTTCACTTCGAAAGCATGGGCTATGGCACACAAATTTTTGAGGCATCTGGTCAGCGTCTAATATTTCGTCGCGAACCATATTCGTAACAGGTACTTCTGCTGTAGGAATAAGGTAGAAGTCTCGTTCATCATCCAGTTTGAACAGATCTTCCTCGAACTTTGGCAGTTGCCCGGTACCGGTAAGAGATTCCCTGTTAACAATATAGGGAACGTATAATTCTTCGTATCCATGCTCAGAGGTGTGCACATCCAGCATAAACTGAATCAATGCACGATGAAGTTGCGCCAGTTGCCCACGCAGCGTCACAAAGCGAGCACCCGTAATTTTGGTCGCCTCCTCAAAACCCATCTTTCCGGAGGCGGTAGTGAGATCTACATGATCCATCGCAGCAAAGGTGAATTCTGTCGGATCTCCCCAGGCCCTGACCTCAACATTGTCATCTTCGCTCTTGCCCAGGGGCACTGATTCATCCGGCACATTGGGAATCGCCATAAGTAAATCGTTCAAATCAGACTGAATAGCCTCCAACTCATGCTTCTTACTATCCAGTTGGTCACCAAGATTCGCTACCGCTTCAAGCAACGGCTGGATATCTTCTCCTTTTGACTTGGCCTGGCCTATTGCCTTCGACTGACTGTTACGCGTTGCCTGAAGCTCTTCGGTCTCAACCTGAAGGTCCTTGCGCTGGCTTTCAAGAGATTGAATCTGAACAACGTCCAGCTCAAAGCCTTTTGTAAGCAAACGTGCGGCGGTTGCTTCCAGTTCATGTCGAATAAGTCTAGGGTCCAGCATGGTGTTTGATCAGGGTGTTTTGAAGGGGCGCCATCTTACCAGATGATCGCAATGACCGTTAACCTGAAAGCGACCGTGTGGTCACCATAGCGACGTAGGCAGCGATGATGCTCAGCGTGACACTACCGATGGTATAAGTGGCTGCGGAGAGCAGTCGACCTTCCTGAATCAAGCCGATGGTCTGCAGCGAAAAGGTCGAGAACGTCGTAAACGCCCCGAGGAACCCCACCATCAGAAGCGACCGCCAGACCTCTGATAACAGGCCGCGCTCAAGGAGCAATACGAAGAGAACGCCGATTGCAGCGGAGCCCAGGATATTAGCGATGAAAATCCCGTAAGGAAACTCTCGACCCAGCAGGTGATCAAAATAGACGGTAATACCATGGCGTGCGACCGAACCAAGGGCGCCGCCCACGGCAATTGCTGTCAGTGTTCCCAGAATTGGTCCCGCCACTAGCTCGTTCCCATCCAAAAATTCTGAATCCGGCCAGAACCGGTCTGACATAAGGATAATGTTGGCATAATAATCGATTGGCTCTCGGTAAATAGCCGCCGCCGTGTTGAATTCCCGGACACGAGCTAGCTACCCTTCCTGTATCGCTGAAACTCAGCACTGTCATTTTGCTTGCGAAGGTAATCCAGTTTCTCGGCGATCCTGGTCTCTGTTCCCCTTGGAACTGGATGATAGAACTGTACACCATGCAGTTCGGGTGGCACATAGGATTCACCCGGCACAAAAGCATCTTCATGATTGTGGGCATACTGGTAGTCATCGCCGTATCCCATCTCTTCCATCATGGCGGTGGGGGCGTTTCGAATATGCATCGGGACTTCAAGGGAACCGGTATCTGCTACTGCTTGCTTTATCGCTCCGACCGCCGCGTAAACCGCATTACTTTTCGCTGCGACCGCCAGGCATGCAATCGCCTGTGCAATCGCCAGTTCACCCTCCGGGCTGCCCAATCGCTCCTGAACGGACCAGGCGTTGAGCGAGATTTCCAGCGCCCGGGGATCCGCATTTCCGATATCCTCACTTGCCATCCTGACCACTCGCCGCGCTATGTAAATTGGATCGCAGCCGCCATCAATCATACGGATAAACCAGTAAAGCGAGGCATCCGGGTCTGATCCCCGCACCGCCTTATGTAATGCGGAAATCTGTTCATAAAAGATATCGCCGCCCTTGTCGAACCTCCTTAGCTCGTCACCAAAGACTTCTCCCAGAAGCTCTTCCGTGAGTCCTGAACCGCCGGCCATATCAGACGCAACCTCAAGGATATTGAGGGCGCGCCTGGCATCTCCATCCGCTGCCTTTGCGATAACGGTGAGCACTTGATCGTTAGCCGTGAGGGATTTTCCCGCCAGCTCTTCATCGTGCCCTATCGCCTGCCTTAGTACCTGGACTAACTGTCCAATATCCAGCGACTCAAGCTTGTATATTCGCGCTCTCGACAGCAGTGCGTTGTTTAACTCAAACGAGGGGTTCTCGGTCGTTGCCCCAACAAAAATGATGGTGCCGTCCTCAACATGTGGCAGGAAAGCATCCTGTTGAGACTTGTTGAATCGATGCACTTCATCGACAAATAACAGCGTTTTTCTGCCGGACCCCGCCTGGGCCTGCTTCGCGATCGCAATCGCTTCCCTAATATCCTTAACACCGGACAAGACCGCAGACAGGGATTGAAAGTGCACATCGCAAACTTCAGAAATAAGTTTGGCTATCGTTGTCTTGCCTACACCGGGAGGGCCCCAGAGAATCATTGAATGCAGCTGTGAACTATCGATTGCTTCCCTGAGCGGCTTGCCGGGTGACAATAAATGCGTCTGGCCAATGTATTGTGAAAGCCGTTTTGGGCGCATCCGTGAAGCAAGCGGCTGGTAACCTTGTTCTGATTCGAACAGAGACATTACCCGGGTCGATCATCAATGACATCAGCAAACTCAGGCACGTGAAACGTAAAAGTCTGCTCGGTCACATCAACCAGCTCGCCCACATTGCTGAGTTTGATGATCGTACGTTCTCCCATCGCATTCTCCACCGTAATACTCATGGGCAGATTATCCTCAAACGTTAAAACCAGGGTCGTAATCAGGTTTGTGCTATCGAAGGGTGTCAGGCGAAAGTGTTGCCTTTGTTCATCGTCGTAGAACTCGATGCGGTAGTTAAGCGGAATTAGGTCCGGCTCTCCGGAGAACAACAATATCGGCATTTCATCAATTCGGGTGTCCAGCGGACTAATGATGACCTGTTCCAGGTCCCTGTCATGGGTCCACATGGAGACGCCGTCCGACACGATGGTCTGGCTCAGAGGCGTCCCGGTCTCGACCCGAAACAAACCCGGTTTACTTAACCAGATCTCCCCCGCCTGGCGCCCTGAGACGGACGCTTCATGTACAAATTCAGCATGCAGTGTCTCCACACCTCCAAGAATACTTACAAGACGTTCTTCAGGTGTGAATGGTTCACTGCTAAACGCTTCACCGCAATAGACAGCGGCGAAGGCAATCAAGCCAATGAGTAGGGATCTACTGAGGTGGTGCATTGGCCAGGACTTCTCTTGAACCGTTGGATTGCATTTCACTCACCACACCGGCGGTTTCCATCATCTCGATCATGCGTGCAGCGCGGTTATAGCCTACTCTGAGCTTTCGCTGGACCGCGGAAATTGAAGCACGCCTCGATTCAGTCACGAAACTCACGGCTTCATCATAAAGAGGATCAGAACCTTCGTCATCAGAATCCCCGCCTGCGCCCGCCATACCCGGCATCATTTCAGTTTCGGAGGCTCCGCTGACAATCTCCTCGAGGTAGTTCGGCTCACCGAGTTCCTTCCAGCTTTCAACGACTCGGTGCACTTCGTCGTCATCTACAAATGCCCCATGAACCCTGATAGGAAGTGCTGATCCGGCAGGCAGGTAGAGCATGTCACCGTGACCCAGAAGCTGTTCTGCCCCCCCCTGGTCCAGGATGGTTCTGGAATCGATTTTTGAAGACACCTGAAAGGCGATTCGGGTAGGCACATTGGCCTTAATCAGACCGGTAATAACGTCAACCGAAGGTCTTTGCGTTGCCAATACCAGGTGAATACCCGCGGCCCGGGCTTTTTGTGCAATTCGCGCTATAAGCTGCTCAACCTTTTTACCCACAATCATCATCATGTCGGCAAATTCGTCGATCACGACCACAATGAAAGGCAGTGTTTCCAATTCCGGTGCCTGTTGATCATCCTCATCCAGAAGCGGATCAGGTA
>JABBBA010000242.1:0-4048 GCA_018607685.1 K189A clade bacterium
AAAAAAACCCGTCGGGGGAATGCCTTTGGAGGTGGTCCTCACCTTTGTCTGGGTCTGGGTGTAACCCGGTTTTATGTACCGTTGATTCTCGCGCAGTTTATTACCCGTTTCGATTGGAGCGCCGAGCAACCACCTGCGTTTGTTTCGCAGGCCCCTGCTTTGGACTACGCACCTTTGACCACCTGCTTCTTTAGCGAGCTTTTAAGCAGGGAATCAACGTAGGAATCATACGGGGTCTGAGGGCCGGGCCTGTTCCGTTGTTTGTACCTGCGGCAGTCGGGTTGACCACCAGATGAGTGCCAACAGGAAAACCTGGATAACCAGCCTGATGGATAGTGCGGTTTCCGACACATCGGGGAACTGTTCCGGGTGTAGCCACATATGTACATTGGCTGGGGTGACCGCCAGGGTTAATACAATCAAACCCCATCCCGCTAGCGGGCGAACCTTTGGCCAGAGAATCAGCAGTGCCAACAGAATTTCAAAAACACCGCTGACATAAACGGCGAACAGTGGCCAGGGCCACCAGGGTGGAACAATGGCGACGAAAAAATCGGCGTTGGTGAAGTGCGTGACGCCACCACCGAAGAACCAGGCGAATACCACCGCAAGACCGGCGTACCGAAAATATTTGATCATGTATCTATCCATTTGGGTGGGGCCGGTGTGTTAAAGACCTGATGGACGATGGAGAAAAAATCAGCATCTTCGTCTTCATCCATTATTTTCTCCGCTCGGTCATACTTTTTCACGATCTCATCTACATGGGCGATGTAGTCATTCGGGAAATATCCGCTTAGGCGAAGTTTGTCTTTCCATTCCCTGCGATGTGGTGCAGGAATCAGGAAGCTCATGTATGCAAGCGGCGAGTACTGCTCTTCGTTGATTATCTGTTGATTCTTCTGGAAGAACTGGTTTTGCGAGAAGATAATTTCAATCGCAAGCGCGGAACTGCTTGCTCTTCGTTCACGTAGCGTCAGTTCTTCAAGTTCATCGAGTAGAACATCGCGCTTATATAGCTCGTGTTCAAAAAATTTGTCCCTGGCGCAATGCAGAGCATCGGAATCGAGCTGTCTGTTCCAGATAGCTATCCGGCTATCAATTCTAAGTTGAGCGGCGTTTGCCTGCATTTGTTTGCGGTTTTCACGTAACTGTACGCCAACATAGATCAGGGAGGCCACTACTGCTATCCCACCCAGAAATTCACCAATATTTGCTAGTTGTTCCAGCATGATTGTATGTGGTTTTAAAAAGTAGCACTCAGTTTATAGCGGCGTCCGAGCAAAGTGCCAGACTATTTTTAGCATTGTTTATAGTACTTTGCCGCTACAGCATTACACTGTCGCTTCTTGAGTAATAGAGCATTGAAGACATATCATGAATGAGCTGCTGTTAGCTGAATCAACGTATCAACAGATGGGATTGGAATCAGCCCTATTGCCGGATGTTCACTACATCACCATCAATGGGGCAGGTGAGCTTAAAAGAGATGGGGAAAAGATTCAGGAGTCTGACCTCTCTCTCGATATGGCGCGACTGGACCTGGCGCTTTTTATGACCGGCCAGGTGGAATTGATCACTCGCCTGATGGAGCAGACCGACGCATTCAGGTTTGTTCAGACCTCTGCCGCGGGGCTTGATAATCCGCTGTTCCAGGCGATCGTGGCCAAGACCGAGGTGTTTTGTAACAGTGATGCGCAGTCCGCCTCGATTGCTGAATTTGTCGTTGCCTCGGTTCTGAATCGATGGCATCGGTTCGATGAGCGTAGAGAACGACAATCAGCCCATGAATGGAAAGAGAATATTTTTAAGCAAATATTGGGATCGACATGGTTGATTGTTGGCTATGGGAATATCGGCCAGACGCTGGCGAAACAGGTAAAAGGCTTTGGTGGAAAAGTGACTGGAGTGAAAAGAAACCTGACACCGCATGAATACGCTGACCTGCTCGTGGGACTGGAACATGTCAATCAACACTTACCGGAGGCAGATGTTGTGGTGTTGTCCTGCCCATTGAACGACCAAACAAAGCAGCTGGTGAATGCGGATTTTCTCTCTCGTTTGAAACCCGATGCTGTGTTGGTCAATATTGGCAGGGGACCGTTAGTGGATGAGGATGCCCTAATGGTCGCGTTAGATGATGGCCAGCTGGACTACGCAATACTCGACGTTTTCCAGAATGAGCCGCTGCCTGACGACTCAGTATTCTGGGAGCATGATCGAGTGCAGATGACGCCGCACTCGTCTCATCGGGGCTCAAGAACCGACGAACGATTTGAGTTGTTGTTCACCGACAATCTTAATGCCTATCTTCAGGGGAAGCCTGTCAGGAACCAGGTGATGCCTGGGTCATTCTAGGCATCAGGTTTCCTGCGGTCGGTCGGGTTCATGCGTATAATTCCCCGGTGGCCCGATTGATAGATGAACAAAACAAAAGTTCACGGAAGCGAGACCAAAGTAATACCTCTATAACGTCACCAACCCAAAAAGGGCTCTTGTATGGATTATGATTTTATTGTTATTGGTGCAGGCTCCGCAGGTTGTGTGCTGGCAAACCGGTTGACCGCAGATGGCACGCATAAAGTGCTTCTGCTGGAGGCTGGTGACAAAGACTCCAGTCCATTAATTCACATGCCTAATGGCGTGGGTGTTGTCATTGCTGGCACCAAATATAACTGGCAATTTGATACGGACCGGGAGCCAGAACTAAATAACCGGGAAATGTTCTGGCCCAGGGGAAAAGGCCTGGGTGGTTCGAGCTCTATCAATGGCATGGTATACATCCGAGGCCATGCGGCTGACTACGATAGCTGGCGACAACAGGGAAACGAGGGCTGGAGTTATGATGAAGTGTTGCCCTATTTCAAAAAGTCGATGAACCAGGAGCGCGGTGAAGACGACTACCATGGTGTAGGCGGGCCCCTGAATGTAAAAGATGGCAATAGTAAAATGCCAGTACACCAGATGTTCATTGATGCGGGTGTTGAAGCTGGTTATCCGTACAACCCCGACTTCAATGGGGTAGAGCAGGAAGGCGTGGGGCCAATCCAACTCACCAAAATCGGTAACAAGCGCTGTAGTGCTGCCAGGGGATACCTGACACCGATTATGGGCCGGACTAATCTTACTGTCGAGACCGATGCGCGGCTCACCAGAGTTGTGCTTGAGGACGGACGCGCAACCGGGGTCGAGTACCTCCACAAAGGCAAGCTTCAGAGCGCGAATGCTTCAAAAGAAGTGCTGCTGTCCGCGGGCGCCGTTCAGTCGCCCCAGCTACTAAAACTTTCGGGTATTGGGGACGCTGAGGAGCTCGGTTCTCACGGGATTGATTGTCTGCATCACCTTCCGGGTGTTGGCGAGAATCTGCAGGATCATCTGGATATCGTTGTTCAATTTCATGCTGATGAGTCAGCAACCCTGCAGAAGTTCTCAAAATGGTACAACGTAGCGTATGCAGGGCTCAGGTATCTTCTCCTGGGTGACGGGCCAGGCACCGAGAACGCAATGGAGGCGGGCGGTTTTGTGAAGAGCCGACCTGATATCGACCTTCCAGACCTGCAGCTGCATTTCATTCCTACTTTCATGTTTGATCATGGCCGGAAGCGGGAAAATGAACCGGGTATCTGCATGCATGTTTGTCAGTTGCGACCAGCAAGTCGCGGCAGAGTCCTGCTGGAGAATGCCGATCCATTGTCTAATCCAAAAATCCAGGCCGGATACCTCAGCGCTCCCGGTGATCTGGAGGTCATGGTTGAAGGCGTCAGGATTGCCAGGCGTATATTTGGAATGAATTCTTTGGGTTCAATTATTGGTGAAGAACACTCAAGCTCACGAGGGCGCGAAACCGATGAAGAGATCGCAGAATTTGTCAGGGATTGTGCTGAAACGATTTACCATCCGGTTGGAACCTGCAAAATGGGAAGCGATGAGATGGCTGTCGTGGATGACCAGTTACGGGTCAAGGGGCTCAAGGGTTTACGCGTTATTGATGCCTCCATTATGCCAACGCTGATGGGTGGGAATACTAACGCGCCGGTCATTATGATTG
>JABBBA010000242.1:4058-4974 GCA_018607685.1 K189A clade bacterium
CAGGCCACTCACGTGGCCTGTCTATCGGATGGCTAACCGTTAATAACGCTCTTAGGAACCGGAATTGTCGGTGCTTGCCTTGCTGGCGATCATCTCGCCACTGCTGTCAGTCAGACTGGCAATACCATCGCTGAAACGACAGGTTACTTTTTGGGCATCAGTGCCTTCAAGTGAGACCTTGTAGGTGACTGTTGTTCCGCTGGCCTTGTCCTTAAAACGACTGGTGCGGATTCTGGTGATGTCATCGAATGACTCTTTGATCTCGTTCTTGCAAAGGGTCATGACCTCATTCTTGGAAGACGCAGCATTTGCAGGAAGGGTAAAAATGCCGGCAAGAATGACGCCGGTGATAGTAGGTAAGACTTTCATAAGAATATCCTCAATTAATGGCTCGCTAAATGATTGTCGGCTGGTGCGGCCCCAGGGGGGTAAGTGCTACCAGCCGAATGTAATCATCGCATACATTGAGGAAAAGTCGACCGCGGGACTTCTAAAAATGGTGGGAATTCCAAATTTTTATGGAATAAGCCATATAACCAGAACGACTATATGCCCTAAGCCATTGTTATAATTAGCTATTTTTTGTAACGCTGGTGCTGCCCTGCAGATCATAGCCCGTTAAACCGCCTTGTCGAAGGACATATAGATCTCTTCCAGCGCCCTGACCCACATTCCGCCTAGATGTTTATAGTCATTTTTTCCGGCTTCAGGCCGGATGTTGGCCAGTCGCGTTAGCAGGATTTCCCATGCCCACTTTTGCTCCATGCGGCTCAGGGTTGCCCCCGGGCAGACCTTTTCGCCCAGCCCAAAGGCAAGATGACGGCCGGCATTTTTTCTGTCGAGTTTTGGCGTCACAGGGTCCGGAAACCGTCTTGGGTCATGATTGCCGGCGCCATAACGAATACTAAGGGTCGCC
>JABBBA010000146.1 GCA_018607685.1 K189A clade bacterium
GGCGCCGGCCCACTGGGTGCTTTTACCTGCGTGTTAGTCCCTTGAGTGGCAGCAGCTGTAATTTGACTCTGAGTTGGCTGTGGCTGCTGAGAAGTCTGAAGAGCAATTTGCGTGGGTGTCGCGGAACAAAAAGGTTGGTTCTTGTGAGTGAGCAAAACAGCGAAACTAACAATCGACTCGCTTAGCAGGGGTGTGCTCGTGACTTTGTTCTGATTACTCACTTCCTCCCAGAGAAGCCGCGTCGCCTTAACGCCTTCTGAGCCGTGCTTATCTGAGGCTGAGCTGACGCTCAAGCCCGCGCCATATCCCTTGGATAAGTCGTTGGCGTCTAATGGAAACGGAACAATATTCATATCCATAAAGACATTTTCAAGGCCACCTGCACTGACTAATTGATTGTCACAGGCTTTCCCAGGACCTTCCACTTCAGCCTTTAGCTGTAACTGCTCTTCCAAAACGCTAATGGTCGCAATGGCATCCACCGTCTCCGCGCTCGACGTTGAATTCACATATGCAGCAGTTGCCATAGCTGCAAGAATAGCAACGATGGCAAGCGCAACCATAATTTCCAGCACGCTAAAGCCCGCATCATTTCCAAAGTACCCCAAATTTTTTACGTTATTAGGTCCCACTGTTACCCCCCCTGTTGAGCATTGAGTGCATTGCTGAAATTATTCTGTTTTCGTCGGCAGGCTTGAGAAGATAGTCCGCCACCTGATGCTCGTGAATCACCTCCATTAGCGCATCGTCGGCTTCATCAACAATGAGCAATGCCGGTATTCCGGCCCAGGCAAGCTCGCTTCGAGCGATTTGTAATGTTTCGACGCCAGAATCACCTTTACCATCCAGGTCAATTATCATCGCCACAATATCCGGATTTGCTTCGAGCAATTTATGAGCCGCTGAAGGATCGTCGCAATGCAAAAACTCAAATGGCGCGTTCACACCTTCTATTTCGTTCATCGAAAGAGAATTGGTTGAACCACACACGATGACTTTCATCGTGCCCTTATTCAATGAGCGTCTTTTGATTTTTCCTTCGATGTCGAGAGCGGACTTCCCATGTACGCGACAAAGTTGATTCCAAAAATTGTGGCCGAGCACACGGAACGCTTCATCGACACTTGTTTCACCAGAGACGATCCAATTCGCGGCGCTTAAAGAAATGCCAGTAAGATCGTCTGCTGCCGCTATCTGGAGTTCTTGACGCGATATCACCGAGCTTGAAAGACAAGCGCGCATTGCAGCATTAACGTTAAGCGTCTCAACTATAGGAATCCGGCCTTTATAGCCGGTATAACCACACTCAGCGCAACCAACAGGTCGCTTCGCAGGTTTCTCTTGCGTGATGTTAAAAAATTCACGATCCAGATTTTCTAGCTCTTCGAGTGATGTCGCGGCCTTGCAATCAGGACATAGCTTTCTAAGTAGCCGCTGAGAGACTACGCCCACCAATGCATCCGCTACAATAGACGCATCAACCCCCATGTTAACGAGGCGTTGAATAACACCCAGGGCATCCGAGGTATGCAATGTTGAAAGGACCAGGTGTCCCGTAATGGCAGCCTGGGTAGCAACGAGTGCGGTTTCAGGATCGCGAATTTCACCAATCAGGATTGTGTCTGGATCTTGACGAAGTATCGATCGCAACGCGTCAGGAAAACTCCTGCCGTGCTCAGCATCCACATCAACCTGAACAATGCCGGGCAGCGAGTACTCTACTGGATCCTCCACACTGACAATGCTCTGCTCAAAAGTATTCAAATCAGACAAAATTGAATAGAGGGTGGACGTTTTACCAGACCCTGTCGGGCCAGTAAAAAGAATCACGCCAGAAACGTTCTGCAACATACTTTCGATTGTCTGGCGATCTGAAAGCGAGAAGTTTGCGTCTCGAAAGGACTGGACATTGGATTGTTCCAAGACTCGGATGACGATACTTTCCCCACCACGAGAGGGAAGAAACGATATTCGAAGATCTAGTTTTCGACCTTCGTACTCAGCGCTAGCCCTACCATCTTGTGGTCGTCTGGTTTCAGTAACATCCATATTACCAACGACTTTGAGATACCGCGTGAGATTCGCATAGGTTAGTGCTGGCAACATCGCGAGCTGTCGCAACAAACCATCAACTCGAGTTCTCACGGCAGCGCTGCCTGCGAATGATTGAATATGTATATCCGATGCATGTTCCCCAATTGCCTTTCGAAGAATCGATGCAAACAGGTCAGCCATTTTTGAGCCAGAATCACCGCTGGTCTTATCAAGCCGGATTAAGCCGGGCGCAGCCGTTTCCGCAACCGAATCGTCTGAATAAGTTGTGCCGATATAAAGATCCAACTCTGTTGGCGCAGCGAACTCAAACTCGAGTTTTCTTCGCACGCCGAACCGGATAGCTTCTTCAACCAGATCCATATTGGGCTGGCAAATGGCGACTGTCAAAGTTGAGTCGGTTTCTCTAAATGGTAAACAACGAAACTTTTTCGCCAGGATTGCTGGCGTGAACCTGGCGCTTGCCAGTGACTGAGTTTTCAGATTCGCCGGAGCTATTTCTAGATACTCTGCGCACAGATTCGTCATCTGCGCATCAGTCAACGATAGGTGGGACTTAACCTGCACCCAGGCATCATTTAGGTTATCAGGGAGATCGAGAGAATTTTCGTCCTCACCTTCGAGCATAAATTTGGAAGTGGCATAACAAAGCCAGCGATTTCGGGAAGACATGTTGGCGATACATCAAAAAGAGAAAATAGTATCAAACAGTTGGAAGCATCTGAAGCCTGTTTCTGACTCGAAAGACAGAAAAGAGTCTCTCAAATTTACGATGGCAGATCTGGAATGTGACTAAGTTCGAGTGACTGACTGATAGCCACTAGTGTGGCTAACGCCGCTGAGGAAACATGACGCTCGTAAAAACCAGGAACTGACACATAACACCCAGTTTTACGGCGGCGTCAACCTGCTGCCTTGTATGGTAAGCAAAGTAGATGCTCAAAGCCCGCTCAAAAAAGAGGATGCAAGGATTAGGGCAGCTACCGCCCCATTGCGGACGTTGCTGCCTAATCAGAAAAGCTGACCAGTGATCAAGCCTACCGTCTGCAGGCCAATAGATCAGTGGCAGTCAGACATTGACCATTCTCGGCCGGAAAACTGCTATCCCCAACTTTCATCCCAAACATGCCTATGAAGATACTTTTGTATTCGTGGCAAAACACGCTTTATGATTCCTATTCTCGTGCACTGTCCGAGGGTCCGCTGTTGGCCGTTAGCCACGGGGAAGTGTTTGGGGGCATTAATTTCTGTCTACCATATCCTTCTCCAACCTGCGCCAGGTCAACAGGAAGAACAGAGAACTTGCAGCATATAACAGCGCCATGATGACCATCGCCGACTGTAAACTCTGAGCGTACACCTCACCACAGACATTCTGCAGATTTTCGCTTAACTCACCTATAGCACGCGGATGGCACTGGTTTCGCGACAACTCCTCTGCTGCAACACCGAGTTCAGCGGCACCGCCAACAAAGAAAATGTCAGATGTAAAGCCAATGAACAAAGGACCAAAGCCGTAGCCAATTAGATTGGCGATGAATAGCAGCACCGCCGTTGCCATGGCACGCACACGCATACTTACGACACCCTGGCCGATGGTGTACTGAGCGGCTATATAGCCGTACTTCACGAATCCACCAATGATCAAGCCGATGGCGGCAAGCAGCAGACTCTGCGTCGTGAAGGCAAACACATAGAATGGGATTGACAAGGCCAAACCAGCAGCCGGCAACCAGGCGATGGCACCGGGATGTTTTTTATAAAGTCTGGTTGCAAGCCACCCTGTCGCGAACGTGCCGATGGCAGCTGACAACGACACGGGTGTGTTGATCCAAATGGCCGCTTCACCGGTTGTGATTTCGTGCGTGCGAACCAGGAAGATGGCCTGAAATGAGGAGATTCCATAACCGCAGAACGCAGCGACTGTGGCACCACCCGTCATTAGCCAGAAGGCGGGCTTCGTCGTCAGTTCGCGGATCGCCTCGCGCAATGAAACCGGTTCATTTGATTGCGTTCCCTTCGGGTCAGTAAAACCGCGTGGCGGCTCTTTCACCGTCAATTTAAAAATCACTGCAATCAACAGGCACGGCAGGCCAACAACAATAAACGCAGTTCGCCAATCGAATGCGTCTGTGACCCAACCACCGATCAGGTTGGCAAACATCCCGCCGAGCGTTACACCCATGGCGTAGACGCCAAGCGCCTGGGATCTGTCACGCGGTGCATAATAGTCTGCGATCAACGAATTGGCCGGCGGTGTACAACCGGCCTCACCAATACCGACACCGACGCGACACACCAACAAAACCCAGAATGCACCAATCGTGATCGAGCCGATGGTGATTTCTGCTGCGAGACCACATAGCATCGTCATGAGAGACCATAGGGCAACACAGACGGTCATAATCCAGACACGGTTAGCCTTATCTGCATAGCGCGCCAGAGGAATGCCCACTATTGTGTAGAGAAGAGCAAAACCGAAACCCGTAAGAAGACCGAATTGGGTATCGGAAAGACCAAGCTCCGGCACAAGCTCAGGACCGACCACTGCGAGTAGGCCGCGGTCGACAAAGTTCATAATATAAATAAGCGTTAGCGATGAAAGCACATAGGTTCGGTAACGTTTAGTACCGTACCCTATGATTTGATCGGGCGCTTCAGCTTCTTCGGGAACGGTTGCTGCTGTCATAAATAGATCTCTTCAGAGGATAGGCACTATAAACCACCTTTTCAAAGAATGGTCAGGTACGGTAACTCCAGATGTTCATTCAAATTTAAGCCGCCGTGGAGGGGTGATCCTTTGGATGGTCAATGGTTAGCATGAGCTGATCCGTGGGGAACCTCAGGATTGAAAAAGGGCCGCTTCTGGCCGTTAGCTACGTCAGAGGCTTATATGTTGGGGTCTGCTTTGATCTCCA
>JABBBA010000190.1 GCA_018607685.1 K189A clade bacterium
GATGGAAGAATTGGGCAGTTTCAGCCGTTGGCTACGGGCGGCCTTTGGTGACGCTATCGCGAGCGCTGCCCGTGAACAGATTCATGTAATGCGCGGCGCCATGCGAACCTTCAACCTGATGGAAAAGCCAGGCGACTTCCTGAAAGACAACAGAATTCGCTGGACGATACTGCGCTATATGCTGAGGGGCCGCGCGAAGAACAACCGCGCCAGGTTTCAGCGCGGGCCGGGGCGAGAGGAAATGCTGGCGATAGTACAGCAACCGAACAGCCAGGAAGCTGCCTGAATTAGCAGTCACACAACCTAACGGGGAAACCGGACCGCTTTAACACACCGGTAAAAAGGCTACCGCCAGCATTAAAGCCCGCGCAGCTTATAGATCGCTCGAAGTTCAATCCGCGAATAGCACCTGTTTGATTCAACATCAAAAACGTTAACCAGCGCATCCACAAACTCATGACCTTTCTTCTCGAACAGGCCCTGAATCTCCATTTCACCGACGACCATTGTGCCTTGAGGAATCGGCGCATAGTTCTGGGACCGTGTTTCCATATGTACCCACGGATTCATATAGGCGTTAGCTGCCAATACCCAGTTCGAGACCCCAAGAATAAAAGACGGATTTGCATACTCATCCAGACTATAAGGCGCAGCCATCTGCGACCTTTCACGCAGGTAGGTACTCATCTCATGGTCAGCATTCCAGCGATAGCTGAAGGCTTTACAACCGGACTTTTGCAGCGTCTCCATATTCTCGCGGGTTGCCGGCACTAACGCTGCGTTTTTGTCCCCAGACTCATCTCCCCGCCTCACCGGCGGCTCAATTGTCGTTTCTGTAATAGAGACTTCGGCTGTTGCACAGGGAGCAGCCCCATTCGGCACCAGTACCGCTCTGTATCCTTGACCGCCCTGCTCTTGATTCGGGGTCTGAAACCGGCGCTCGACCTGAACATCGAATGCCTGTTCGTCATAGAGCGGTGAATTGACCCGCACGTGTGCAAAGCCGCGTTCAAGGAACTCCATGCCGTAGGTAACCGCGGCCGGATGCATCAGGTAGGCTGAAACGGTGACGCCGGGCACGAGACCACCTTTGAAGCCAAAATCCTTCGCGACCTTGTCACCATGAATCTCATTCTTGGAATTCGGTACCTGATTGTATGCCGTGCCTTTCCAGTCCTGCGCCACCCTGCTCACTCCATTCCACTTTTCGACATTCTATCTTGCAAACTTGTCGATAGCATCGCGTTGTTCAATCGTGTAATTTGCTGCTCCTAACAGTCTCTGAGAGCGCCCCATGGCAAACGACAAAAACAAACGCCCCTATTCATCACTGGTAGTCGATGGCAACGAAAAAGCTGCGGCCAGGTCAATGCTGTACGCCGTTGGATTTAAAGAGGAAGACTTCAAAAAATCACAGGTAGGCATTGCGTCAACCTGGAGCAACCTGACGCCCTGCAACATGCATATCAATGAGCTGGCGGATGCGGCGGGCATGGGTGCTGACGAGTCGGGCGGCAAGGCCGTGACCTTCAATACCATCACCGTTTCTGATGGTATCTCAATGGGTTCTCCCGGCATGAGGTATTCACTGGTGTCCCGTGAAGTCATTGCAGACTCAATCGAAACCGTTGTCTGCGCGGAAGGCTTCGACGGCTTTGTAGCCATCGGTGGCTGTGACAAAAATATGCCCGGCTGCGCCATGGCTATGGCCAGAATTAACCGACCAAGTGTGTTCGTCTACGGCGGCACTATCCAGCCAGGTAAGGAACGACGCGACATAGTCTCGGTTTTCGAGGCTGTTGGTCAGCACGCTGCGGGCAAAATATCCGACATCGAGTTGAAAGACGTTGAATCAACATCAATTCCAGGCCCGGGTTCCTGCGGCGGTATGTATACCGCCAACACCATGGCGTCAGCGATTGAGGCCCTGGGCCTGTCACTGCCTAATTCCTCTGCCCAGGAAGCTATTTCAGAAAACAAGCGAGCCGATAGCTACGCGGCCGGAGAAGCGGTTGTCAGGCTGATTCAACAGGACATCAAGCCCTCTGATATTCTCTCAATGAAATCCTTTGAGAACGCAATTACAGTCGTCATCGCGCTGGAAGGATCAACCAATGCTGTCCTGCATCTTATTGCCATCGCCCATGCGGCAGGTATCCCCCTGACCATTGATGATTTCAGCCGAATCGGCGAACGGGTCCCGGTACTTGCTGACATGCGACCGGCGGGCCAATACTCCATGAGCGAACTCATCGAAATCGGCGGCATTCAGCCACTGATGAAAATATTGCTGGCAGAGGGTCTGCTACACGGTGACTGCCTGACTGTTACAGGCAAGACACTGGCGGAAAACCTCGCGGATGTTGCCCCCTACCCGGCCGACCAGAAGGTCATCCGCCCGATGGATAACCCTGTCAAGAAAGACTCACACCTTGTCGTCCTGCGGGGCAATATCGCAACCGAAGGTTCGGTCGCCAAAATCACAGGGCACGAAGGACTTCAATTCAAAGGGACAGCGAGGTGCTTCCATGGTGAAGAGGCTGCACTCGCTGCTATCCTCGGCGGGAGTATTGTTGCAGGCGACGTAGTTGTCGTTCGGTACGAGGGTCCACGGGGTGGACCTGGTATGCGGGAAATGTTGTCACCCACCAGTGCAATCGGTGGGCGTGGACTAGCCGACAGCGTTGCCCTTATAACAGACGGCAGGTTCTCAGGTGGCTCCCGCGGTTTTGTCATCGGGCACATTACCCCGGAAGCCTTTGATGGCGGTACCATCGCGCTGATCGAGGACGGTGATACCATTACCATCGACGCCGAAGCCAAGAGTATTGATGTTCAAGTTGACGAAGCAGAACTGGAGCGAAGACGGTCAGCCTGGAAACAGCCTGCACCCTATGCGACCAGGGGCACGCTCGCAAAATATGCGAAGCTGGTCAGCTCGGCTTCAGAAGGTGCCGTTACTGACAAGTAGTATCAATCTACAATGACATTGTCTAGCCACTTTGATGTCATTGTCATTGGTGGCGGTCAGGCAGGTCTGACCGCCGCAATTACCGCCGCCGAGAATGGCGCATCTGTTTGTATCCTCGACGTTGCACCTCGCGCACTTCGGGGTGGCAATACCCGACACACCAGAAACCTCCGTCCCCTGCACAAATCCGGCACCTTCCCCATGGAAGGTATCTACGGCTTCGATGAGTACCTTGATGACCTGATACAGGTAACCGGGGGCAATACTAACCAGAGGCTGGCGGAACTCACCATCCGGGAATCCGAACATTCTCTTTCGTGGCTGAAGGAGCACGGTGTCGCATTCCAGCCCCCACTCAGGGACACTCCATCTGGGCCGTACCAACGCTTTTTTTCTGGGCGGCGGAAAGGCCCTCGTCAACGCTCTGTACCGGTTTTCCGAAAAACTTGGCGTGCAGTTGATTTATGAAGCGACAAATATCGACCTCAATATTTCAGGCGGCCGCTTTATTGACCTCACCTACCAGCAGGCTAATAGCACGCACCATCTATCAGGCGGCTCCCTGATCGCGGCGGCGGGCGGTTTTGAGGCAAACCTTGCCTGGCTTGAAGAGGCCTGGGGACCCGCCGCCAGAAACTTTCTTGTTCGCGGTACCCCTTACAACAAAGGCAACATTCTGCGCCAGCTACTTGACGCGAAATTCAAACAGGTCGGCGATGCAGGCCAGTGCCATGCCGTCGCCATTGATGGACGAGCACCGGCATACGACGGCGGCATTGTCAGCAGAGTTGATTCAGTTCCCCTCGGCATTGTTGTTAACAATGATGGCAAGAGATTCTCTGATGAGGGTGAAGAATTCTGGCCGAAGCGTTACGCCACCTGGGGTAGATTGATTGCACAGCAGACGGACCAGATTGCTTATGCCATCACCGACGCCAAGGCCGACGGCCTCTTTATGCCCACGGTGCTGCCCCCCATTCAATCAACAACGATTGATGACCTTGCGAGTCAGATCAACGTTCCTGTCGATTCTCTCCTCAAAACAATTGACGAGTTCAACACTGCGACGGTTCCCGGTTCATTCGATCACCGGTTACTCGACGAATGCCGCACTGAAGGATTAGCCATCAGGAAAAGTCACTGGGCAAGGCCGTTAGACACACCACCCTTTAGCGCCTACCCACTCCGACCCGGTATAACCTTTACCTATCTGGGCGTTGCTGTAGACGAACAGGCGAGAGTGCAGAGAGAAGATGGCAAGCCCAGTGAGAACATTTTTTCTACAGGCGAAATGATGGCCGGCAATATCCTCGGCCGCGGATACCTCGCGGGCATCGGCATGACGATCGGCAATGTTTTCGGCCGTATCGCAGGGCAGGAGGCAGCCAGACATGTCAGCTAATGACACGACTATTGAAGCGATCAGGGTCATGACCGTCTGCAATGCCTGTCGCTATTGCGAAGGTCATTGCGCTGTTTTCCCGGCGATGGTGCGACAAACCGAATTCACCCGGAACAACATCGAACTCCTGTCCAACCTCTGCCATCAATGTGGCGCCTGCTACCAGCACTGCCAGTATGCAGATCCACACGAATTCGACATCAATGTACCTTTGGTCTTCGAACAGGCGCGCCTTGAAAGCTATGCAACGTTTCTTTGGCCGAGGTTTATGCAACCGGCGGTGCGACACGGCTGGAAGTTTATGGCGATAAGCCTGCTGGTTTCCATCGGCCTCTTTTTGCTGGCCGTGGCAGACCAGGCCGGCGTTTCACAAATCATTGCTCCCCAGATTAGCTTCTATAGTCTGATGCCGCATTCCATGATGGCGGGTGTTTTTTCACTGGCCGCATTGGTGGTGACCATCAGTTGGTGGATGACGCTGCGCGGGTACTGGCATTCCGTCTCATTACCGAGCCCATGGTACATCGGGGTGACAACCTATCGCGCCGCGATCGTCAGCGCGCTAACCTTAAAGAATCTCGATGGTG
>JABBBA010000401.1 GCA_018607685.1 K189A clade bacterium
GTTTATAGCTAACCGGGTAGACCCTGCTATCGGGCAAAATAATCCATCGGGCTTTAACATAGGAAGCGAGGTTTATTTTAAAGATGGCGTTTCTGCTGATTCAAAGGTCTTAAAAGATATCCAGGCTGATTTGAGTGATCAAGGTGTGCCTGGGTATACGATGATCGTTGATCCGCGTAATGCTGATCGCGTCGTTGGCGTAAGGTTTTTAGACATTCCACAGTTTTATGATCCCGAAAAGTTTGCTAGAATGACCCCTGAGCAGTACGGTCAACACGCAACTCAAACTCTAGGTGCATACAATGAAATCGGCGAACGTCTCAAATCTAAGTTCCCACAGGTCCAATCAGCTTCACCCGGATACTTTGACGTCAACGTCAAGTCGGGAAGACAGACTGAAGATTATGTTGCACAACTACAGAATTCACAAAGAGATCCTGATGCGCTCCACCAAGAATTCTATGGTTACAGACCCGCGACTCAGCGCTTCAAAGAGTACACTGGCGAGAACCAACCATATTATTTTCAAAGCGGAGATGGCCCTCCACCAGCTCCAGCAGGAGCAACAGGCCAGCAAGGATACGCATGCCCCGCAGCCCTAGCAGCAACCGGCGCCGGGCTTCTCGGCGCTGGCACGTCGGACTTTCTGGTGCGTTGCTCCTACCCCCATAAGTCTAAAATCCGCAATAGTAATCTTACCGGCGATCTACATCGCGAGACCAACATTTTTTCGCACTTTGCGAGCATAGGTACCTGCTCATATAAGGCGCCATCATTGAGGGCTTCTGAACCCCTAAAGGTAAGTTACAGAGACTGTGGCAAATGCTTAACCCAATGTACGTGCGCACTGTACCCAGATCACCAAGTCGCGAGGTTGTGCTATCCTCTTTTCTAACTTGCCGAAAAGAGTAGGGCGTAGGCCGCGATTACCAACTTCTGTGCGGGGGTTATACCGCCACATATGCGTAGTACAAAATAGCCAGTATCTGTCTATCGGTAAATCGTGATGTCTTCATGCAGAATCTCCTGTGCAAATACTACGAGAAAATTCTACTTTTGAGCAAGACTACTTAGAGGGGGGATTACCACTATACATCCTGAAACTGTTGAGATGGATTATGCGATGAAAGATGGGGTGCTCAAGGTGAATGTACGCGCTGCCGCAGCAGGCTATGTGCTTAGGCGGTGGAATGTGGACTGTACCGAGAATCACAGCTTGGAAGGGGCTGAATACCATTTGTGGTTTAAGAATTGTCAAGCCCTTTATGGCGTGGAAAACCTGGTCATTGCGCCCGGATATAAACAATCGAATTAAAAGTTGGGTAATTAATGAACAATGAGGTTGTAAAGTTAATCGTGGAACTCCGACTAGTGGTCGGGTTTCTCGGCGAGAAGTCTCAGCACAATTGGTGGGGCAGCAACTTTATTGGTGCCACCAGCGAAGCGTTTTTAGCGCCGGTTTTCTCTCGCACGACCATGCTTGCCAGGTACCACGGTGTCTGTGAATCGGCGATGCTCGTGCATGACGAGCGTATTGGCGTCGGTGCCAATTTTCATTTGTACCGGTTACCAGATTCCGTGGAACGCGCAGCCGCCAAAGAAGTGGCTAGCAGCGATAGCAAAACGTTGATGAACTCGGTTTTGGCTAGTAGTGAAGCTGCGCTGACGAGGCTGAGTGAACTATCGATAACAAAAGCAGACAAGGCCGAAGGGCCGGTTGTTGTAGGCACTTATTCCGACGCAGGTCTCGAGGATATGCTGCAGCAATCTGCGGGCCACTATTTAAGCGCTTTTAATGGAGTCTACTACTGCTTTCCCTACATGAGGGAAGCAGAGTGAACTCGAGCAAGGCACCCTACACAACACAACTCCAGGCAGGGTTGGGTCTCGTCGATGAGACGAAGTTGTTGTTGTCATTATATCAAGGGAACGTATCTACTAATCAGCTTTACGAGGGTGCACTGAGTTCGGGGTTATTCCCCATCGTCTCAGCCAGAAGACTGCGCAATATCGTGGTAGAATGTTTCGCACCCAGGTATATCAAGACGAATGCGGCCGTATACCTTAAGCCGTTAGCAGCGAGATTATCCTCTTCAGCACTGAATCAGCTATTCTTGATTTATACCGCATCAGCCAATGAAATCCTGCAGGACTTTATTCAAGAAATATACTGGAAGCGGTATTCCAGCGGTCGTGATTCGATGACTACCGACGACGCCAAAGATTTTGTGGTCCACGCGGTGAGAGAAGGTAAGACCCAAAAGCCCTGGTCAGATTCTACTATCAAACGTGTTTCATCCTACCTTATCGGTTGCTGTGCAGATTACGGCCTTTTGTCAGCGGGTCGGGGATCAAAACGAACTATTCAGCCCGTGCGTATCCAAGAATCCACAGTGCTTTACCTTGCTTACATGCTCCACTTTGACGGCCTTGGTGATAACGCAGTGATAAACCATAAATCCTGGGCGCTATTTGGTCTCGACGGCTCCGATGTGCGCGAAGAACTTAAACGATTGGCGAAGAACGGCTGGCTTATCGTTCAGTCTGCTGGCGATGTGACGCGTATCGGCTGGCAATTTAAAACCATGGAGGAGGTGATAGATGTCATCACTCAAAGCTGATTTCAATGAGCTGATGGAGCGCATCAAAGCAGGCCGAGATTTTGGCCATGCCAGCTTCGAGCCGATCTTTTACCTGGTCTTTTCACCTGCTTCGATTTTAGAGGTCAAAAGACAGATGCCAGCCTGGGAGGCGAAACTCCGCAATGAAGGCTGGAGTGTGCATAAGTTTTCGATCGCCGAAGAAATACAGAAAATTCTCGATGCGGCGCCATTAAAAAAGATATGGGTCGCGGCAGATTGTAAAGCACCGTTGCAATGGGAGAAAACGAATAAAGCATTGGCCAATGCACTTACCAACGGTTCCTTGCAAAACCGTCTGGAAGTCGTGTTGCAAGAACTTGAAGGTCAGCCCAATACCATTTTGTTAGTGACGGACGTTGAAGCGCTACACCCCTATATGCGCATTGGCTCAATCGAGAGCCAGCTGCAGGGAAAATTTCACGTGCCAACCGTCTTTTTCTATCCAGGCGTCAGAACCGGAAAAACCCAACTCAAATTTCTGGGTTTCTACCCGGAAGATGGCAACTATCGCTCCGTCCACGTGGGTGGATGAAAAGATGGCTAAACAACCGGGTTTGAGCTAATACCGTTTAGGAAAAAACGATGGAAATAAAACAGTTATTCGACAGCAATAAAGACATCTACCGCACCATTGAAAAGGTGATCACTTACAGCGCGTCGCAGGAACAACGCCTGAAGGCTGAAATATCCGAATACGTGGTGACCGAAAGTATTGAGGAGCAATTCGAGAAGCTCTTGGGGAAAATGCAAGCGGCCATGGAAGCGGGCGGAGAAAATGAAGTCGGTGTCTGGGTGTCGGGTTTCTATGGCTCTGGTAAAAGCTCATTCACCAAATACCTGGGTTTAGCGTTTGACGAGAATGTGACCATCGACGGCACACCGTTCATTCAGCATTTACAAAACCGGTTTAAGAAGCAGACGACAAAACAGCTGTTATCCACGGTAGCCAAACGATTCCCCGCAGCTGTAGTCATGCTCGATCTGGCTAGCACCCAGCTTGCCGATGCCAGCATGAAAGAAGTATCGACAGTTCTCTACTACAAGATCCTGGAGTGGGCCGGCTATTCGCAAAACCTCAAAGTGGCTGCCTTTGAACGCAGGCTCAAAAAAGAGGGCCGGTATGAGGAGTTCCTGAACATCTTCGCCGGCCAACTTGATGGCGAGCAATGGGCCAACTACCGTAATGACCCGCTTGTAGTGGACAGCGTGGTGCCAGAGATTGCGCACCAGATGTATCCCAACTTTTTCAAAACCGCCGAATCATTTTCCACGGTAACGGAAGACTGGGTCGTTTTCACCGACCAGCAAGTGGAAGAAATGCTGGAGATTGCCCGTGAGGCAACCGGCAAGGAATACATCATCTTTATCGTGGATGAGGTGGGCCAGTATGTGGGTTCACGTCAGAACCTGATTCTGAACCTGGATGGCCTGGCCAAGAACCTCAAAAATATTGGCGATGGTAAAGTCTGGATTGTCGGTACTGCCCAGCAAACCCTCACCGAGGACGATCCCAAGGCCTCTCTCAATTCGCCAGAGCTGTACAAGCTAAAAGACCGATTCCCAATCCAGATTGACCTGGAAGCCAACGATATCAAAGAGATCTGCTATAGCCGCTTGTTGGGCAAATCGCCAAGTGGTGAAACCGAATTAGGCAACCTGTTCGATAAGCACGGCCAGGCGCTGCGGCATAACACCAAGCTGGTGGACGCCCGCGCCTATGGCGCCGATTTTGACAAGCAAACCTTTATCAACCTGTACCCATTCCTGCCGGCACACTTCGATATTCTGCTTCATCTGTTGGGCGCCCTGGCGAAATCTACCGGCGGTATCGGCCTGCGTTCCGCCATTAAGGTGATTCAGGATGTATTGGTAGAAGGTGCAGACCACAGTACCCCAATCGCCAATCAACCGGTCGGGTGGTTGGCCACCACGGTCACGCTATTTGATGCACTGAAGAAAGACATCGAAAAAGGCTACCTGTCGCTCTATCAATCGGTGGGCAAAGTAAAGATACGCTTCCCCGATTCCAAGCTTCACCAGGATATCGCCAAGACAGTTTGTGTACTGCAGATTCTCGGTAACTTACCGATTTCGATTCAAAACGTGACCAGTCTAATGCACGGCGGCATCGCCGATCCGTCGGCTGCCGACCAGGTCAAAAAAGCGGTAGAGGAACTGATAAGCGACGCCATCGTGCCCCTGGGTGAGCAAGACGGTAACTTGTGCTTCCACAGTGAAAAGCTCAACGACATCGAACAGGAGCGGGGCACCATTCCCTTGCGTGCAGTGGAGCTACGCCGAATTCAAAACGAGAC
>JABBBA010000241.1:0-4400 GCA_018607685.1 K189A clade bacterium
TGACTATCCATGGGGTTGCCAGTAGCGCGAAAACACTACCCAGAGGAATGGTCGAAAACAAAATGCCTATCGCACGGGAGCGCTCGGTTTCCGGTATCCATCGACCAAACATGGCATAGATTGAGGGAAACGTGACGCCCTCGCCGACCCCCATGATGACTCTGGTCAACAGTAGCGCTGTCAATCCACCCGCGGCCGCGACCGGCGTTAGCATCGTGAATAGTGACCAGAAAACGACGCCAGCACCCAGGACGACCTTGCCACCGTATCGTTCAGCGAGCCATCCACCAGCGACCTGGGTTAACAGATAACCAACAAAAAATGAGGATAAGACCCGGCCCTGTTGTTCTGGACTCCAGTCAAAGTCGGATGCCATCGGAATGATCGCGATCGAGATGATGACGCGATCCATATAGCAGATGAACACGGCCAGCGCCGCTAGCACGATGACGGTGTATCGCGCGGGCCAACGACCAGGGGTTGCGGCTTCTACTGATGCTCCCAAGAAAGACTCCCTCTTATCTATTAACAGCAACGGATGATGCTTCGACCTTACCACCATAACTCACATCACAACTCGACATTCAGCGAATGTTGACCTGAATCAGGTTATCCACCGGGGTTTCGTCGCACCATAACAACGACTTAACACAAATAGGTTCCAGCCCTCGGGTAACAGAGGTACATTGTATGGTGAGTTATATCCCACCGGGGCAATGCCATGCTAACCATCAAGAACCTCACGAAAACCTATTCGAACGGCGTCAAAGCGCTGAACAATGTCTCCCTTGAAATCCCAAAGGGGATGTTCGGGTTACTGGGGCCAAACGGGGCTGGTAAATCCAGCCTGATGAGAACCCTGGCAACACTTCAGGAACCCGATGGTGGTTCAGCCACCCTTGATGACATCGACATCATCAACAACAAAGAAGAACTCAGGAAAGTTCTCGGCTACCTGCCACAGGAGTTTGGTGTTTACCCCAGGGTCTCGCCGGATCTTATGCTGGATCACCTCGCGACACTCAAAGGTATTACCAGCAAAGCTGAACGTAGAGAGACCGTGGATGCCCTACTTCACCAGACCAATCTTTTTGATGTACGTAAAAAATCCATTGATACCTTCAGCGGCGGCATGAAGCAACGATTTGGAATAGCTCAGGCACTTATTGGTGAGCCGAAACTGATTATTGTGGACGAACCCACCGCCGGCCTCGACCCGAGTGAACGTAATCGATTCCACAACCTGCTGGCAGAGATAGGAGAAAATGTTGTTGTGATCCTGTCGACCCATATCGTCGATGATGTCAGTGACCTGTGCGCCAACATGGCCATTCTGGGTAAAGGCGAAATTCTGTTGACCGGTACACCGGACGACGTTCTTCACCAGTTGAAGAACCGACTCTGGAGAACAAAAATCAACCGCGGTGAGATTGGCATTTACCAGGAACAGCATCAGGTCATTTTATCCCACCTGTCTGCAGGCAAGACGATTATCCACGTGCTAAGCGACGATTCTCCCGGGCAGGACTTTGAACCTGTTGAGGCGAATCTCGAGGATGTTTACTTCTCAACATTGCTATCTAACGGCATCAACGTCAGTTTCTGAGGAGTAAGAGTATGTTGGGATCAATCTTCAGATTTGAAGTTAACTACCATCGCAGGCAATTTCTTTTCTATATCCTTTGCAGCATCTTTTTCCTGCTGACATTCCTGGCGACGACAAGTGACAACGTCTCCATCGGTCCAACATTCAGTAACATTAACATCAACGCACCTATCGCTGTTATCTCAACGCTCGCAACACTGTCGATACTTTCCCTGTTTGGCGCGGTCGCCTTTGTCGCCAACGGTGTAGTCAGGGATTATGAACTCAAAACCGCAGAACTATTCCTCACGACCAATGTGACGAAGTTTGAGTATCTTTACGGCAGGTTCTTTGGCGCACTGATTTTTTCCTTCGGTATTTACTTCGCGGGTTTGCTGGGCGTCGCCGCCGGTGAGCTTGCACCCTGGCTGGATCAGGAGCGGATCGCAGAGTTTAACTGGGGCGCTTACTGGTTTGCGAGCTGGGCTATCGTCCTGCCAAATCTGTTTTTCATGTCCTGTATCTTCTTCTGTCTGGCATCTGTGACCCGCAGCATGATGTCGACCTATGTCGCAGCGATCGCCTTCCTGATGATGACATTTGTTATGGGCAGCTTTACAGAGCCCGAAACCGTCGAATTGGTCAGTAAGATTGAGCCCTTTGGGCTAACAGCCCTGGGCGAACAGACACGCTACTGGACGGTATTTGAAAAGAATGAACTCATCCCCGCGATGGAAGGTAACTTCCTGGTTAACAGGGCATTATGGCTAGCCATCGGCCTGTTCTTTCTTGGCCTGGCCTACCGTCTGTTTCCCTTTTCAGTAGAAAAGGTGTCACTGGGAAGGAACACTAAAAACAAAGTGCAGGACGATGTGCAGGACGATGTACAGGAACAAGTTCCGACCCAGGTTGAATTTTCACACCCCCACGTCACCCGGGAATTTGGCTTAAGCGCCAACCTCGCACAGTATTTTTCGCAGACACGAATTGAATTCAGGAACATCGTACGGAGTGCACCATTTATTGTCCTGATGTTGCTGGGCGTATTGAATATTCTGGGTGCAGCCGCTGGTAGCCTGGACAATATGTTTGGCACACCCGTCTACCCTACTACCGCGACCTTCGTTGCGATTATCAACGGTACGCTTGCACTTTCGCTAATTGGTGTACTCGTCTATTACTCCGGCGAAGTCATGCTGAAAGAGCGCGTCTCCCGCTTCAGCGAAATTGTAGACTCACTGCCGTACCCGAACTGGGTAATGATGATGGCCAAGCTGTCTGGCCTGATATTGGTGATTGTTTCCATGCTTGTGGTCTCAGCTCTCGCTGCAATTAGCGTCCAGCTTTACAACGGCTACTACGATCTGGAACTTCTGGTATACGCACAGGGACTGCTGATGTTCTACCAGTTCCCCCTGTACTTCATGTGTGTGGCGTCCATCTTCTTCTTCGTCATGACAAGAAGCCGGTACATCACCATGTTCCTGGTCGTGCTCTACACGGTGTCCCTGATTGCCCTGCCCCAGATAGGCTTTGAACATTACCTGTATCGACTGGACAAGCCTTTCATGCGTTATTCAGTGTTTACCGGCTACGCGCACCTTATCGAGCCTTTCCTCTGGTATACGCTTTATTGGTCTCTCTGGGGCTTCCTATTGCTGGTGGTGATTCATCTGTTCTGGCCCAGGGGTTCCGAGTTCACCCTGAAATCCACCCTTGCGGTCGCCAGACAACGATTTACAGGTACTGTCGGCATCACCGCGGCACTAGTCGTCATCGCCCTGGCTTCTACCGGTGGATTCATCTACTACAACACCACCGTATTAAACCCCTACATAACCAATCTTGAGTTTGAGGAGAAAACCGCCGAATACGAGAAAATTTATAAGAAGTATCAGTACCAGAGGCAGCCGAATATTTTTTCCACCTACGCTGAAGTAGATATTTTCCCTGAGGAACGAGAAGTGCTCCTGACTGGATACTACGAGATGGTGAATGACAGTTCACTACCCATGGAAAAACTCCACTTCACGCGGGCCCCAGGAATTTCCTTTTCATCTCTTGAGATTCCGGGTTCCGTGCTGGAGCTTGAAGATGACGAGTTCGGTTTTTATATATACCGCCTGGAACAACCATTGCAACCGGGAGATACGCTGAAAGTTGACTTCAGCACCGAGTGGCGCACGCCGGGCTTTATGAATAACGGCGCCAGCATGAAACTGACGAAGAATGGCACCTTTTTCAACAATCAGGATGTGTTCCCTGTTCCTGGATACCAGTCCGGTACGGAACTGCAGGACAATGCGAAGCGTCGTAAGTATGAGCTGGAACCCGTCCAGCGAATGCGAAAGATAGATGATCAGGAAGCGTTGGGTATTACAACATTCGGTGGAACAGGCAGAACGGAATTCGAGACCGTTGTTTCGACCAGCAAAGGGCAACGGGCCATTGCTCCGGGTTATCTGCAATCGTCCTGGGAGGAAGGTGACCGTGCCTACTTCCACTACAAAATGGACGAACCCATCTGGGGTTTTTTCTCGTTCCTGTCTGCTGATTACGAAGTCCGGAAAGATCAATGGAACGATGTTGCCATCGAGGTCTACTACAAGCACGACTACAATGTAGACCGCATGATCTATGCTACCAAGAAGTCGCTGGAGTACTTTGAGGCGAACTTCACCCCTTACCAATATCGCCAGTTCAGGATCCTCGAATTCCCCGGCTACCAGGGCAGCTTCGCGCAGTCGTTCCCCAATACAATCCCCTTTTCAGAAAGAATCGGGTTTGTCGCTGACCTTACGGACAAGAAAGACAT
>JABBBA010000241.1:4410-4940 GCA_018607685.1 K189A clade bacterium
GTGTACTACGTCACCGCCCATGAACTGGCTCACCAGTGGTGGGCTCACCAGGTGCTGGGTGCAGACGTACAGGGCCAGACTATGATCGTGGAAACCCTCGCACAGTATTTCGCACTGATGGTGATGAAAAAGGAATACGGCGAGGACACCATGAAGAAATTCCTGAAGTTTGAACTGGACCGTTACCTTAGTGGTCGTGGCGGTGAACTGATTGAAGAACTTCCCTTGCGCCTGGTCGAAAACCAGCAATACATTCACTACAGAAAGGGTAGTGTCGCCCTGTACGCATTACAGGATTACATCGGCGAAGATGTAATCAACCAGGCGCTAAAGAGCTTCCTGGAAAAAAATGCCTTTCAGGGACCACCCTTCCCAACGACACAGGATCTTATTCAGGAACTGCGTATCGCTGCCGGGCCAGAGCATGACGCACTGATTACAGATCTTCTGGAGAAGATCGTGCTGTTTGATCTGAAGGTCGAGGAAGTCGCCGTGGCGGAACTTGAGGATGGACAGTTTGAGGTTACGAT
>JABBBA010000416.1 GCA_018607685.1 K189A clade bacterium
CCTATGATCATCGCCGAGGTAGAGGTGAAAGGTGAACGCGACGAGGCGATTGGTGAAGGCTTCAGGCTATTAGCAGATTACATCTTTGGTAATAATACGATTCAACAAGAAATTGCGATGACCGCACCAGTGCAGCAACAAAACAGCGAAAAAATTGCCATGACCGCACCGGTACAACAACAATCACAAGACGGTGTCTGGAAGGTTAGCTTTGTAATGCCTGCGGCATACCAAATGGATACGCTACCTAAACCCAATAATAACAGAGTAACGCTTAATGAAGTGCCGGGAAAAAGTTATGTTGTTATTCAATTCTCTGGCCTGAATTCCAATGAGAATATTGCACAGCATGAAAAACAACTGATGCAATATATCGAAACAAAGCAAATTAAGACTTCAGGCTCAGCAAAATATGCTTTTTACAATCCACCCTGGACGCTGCCGGTTATGAGGCGAAATGAAATCATGGTTGAGATTGAGAATAACTCAATGAATTAACCTAAAAAAATATAGACGTTGAATATCCAGATAAAAAATGAAGAATTGTTCTAATTATTTTGGAAACAAGAATGTGATCGATGCCTGAATATTATATTCAGATCCAAAGTCCGGCTTCTCGACATTGTAATAGCCTGCAAGCTTGGCATTGATGGCTTGTTTGCCTATTTTGAATATCCGACCAACACCCGCACCAACAGGTACGGTCCAGCGCTGGGAACTGTTTGCTTCCCAGTTTGCGCTAATCAACGGAGCTGTAGTGACATACCAACCGTTATCCATGTTGTAGTTAATGAAATATTGAGCTGTGAAACTATTGACATCTGCCGCATCAGAATCTCCCGCCACATCCCAAACATTGCTAACGAGCGCACCAATGACCCAGCGACCTGGCATCGTCAGTACAACGGCATTTGGACCAATTGACCACTTGTCTGAGCTAAATCGATCGTTGGTACCAAGCGGCGCTACGACTGAAGGTCCAATACCCCAGATGACCTTTCCCGGTTTTGCCGGTGTGATAAAACCCTGATAGGTAAGATCGCCCAGCCCCCATTTATCTTCCTGACCTCTGACCAGTCCTTCCTGGTAGAGCACGGGTAAGATGGCACGATTCACCAGGCTCCAGTTTTCATTGAGCGTCATGGGTAAAACCGGTTTGATCGATAGCTGTTGAAAATAGGCATCTTCTGGCCCAGTGTTAAAATTGTTATTAAATTCGAATGGCACACTGATAAGAGAACTGATGGGGTTTTGTGAGGCTTTCGCCAGATCATTAGTGTCATCATTGGCGTGAACAGAAATCATTGATAGATTCAGTACAGCGAATGTCAGTAATGAATAAGAATATTTGCTTTTAATCATTTTATTGTATTCCTGCTATTTATCTTTGTGCATTGGCCAACGTTGGTCAAAATATACTTGCATAGGACCATGCCATCAATGACAAGCGATTCACTTGGATTAGTCTGTACCCATTGACCGGTCTTATCTAAGCAGCTTGGAATAGTATTGAAGTGCAGTTTTAGTCTTCGTCTTTTGCTCACCTTCAAGGTTTACGCCCTTGCTGATCATGAAGTTTCTGGTTTCGGTGACAACCTGAAATGTTTCGTCTGGCATACATTTTGTCGACAGCTCAAGAATGCGTGTATTGTCCGGGTAAAACCACACCTCAGCGACCAAATCTCTTCCAAGCTCTTTTACAGGTTGCTTTAGTTTTAAAGTAAGAATTGGTCCAAGGGGAACAATATCGTTGAGCTTCACACCATCAGGCCGGTAAAACTTAAAATAATCTTTTTGTTCCTGTGAAAAGAGCTTCTTTATTTCCATTTCTCCGGCAACTGCCTTGTTCACATCGGCTGGATCCGTTTTACCCTTCATCGATGCGGATGCGATATAACTACCTGGCAGTAGATCTACCTCAACCTTCATACTATCCGATAGTCGAAAATCTTTCGGTATCTCACTCGGGACAACTGGTCGACGCTTGATGACAGTATCCGCTTTGCCACCCTGGATACGTCTTGCTCGAACTGCAATCCCCGCTGCATTGAGGGCTAAATTTGGTGTATCAAAGAAATAGATCTGCCGAATCTCGGCTTCTATTGGATCTAATCCAAGTGCCTGAACTGCACTAGTATGGTCATCCTCTTGCACTGAAACTTTCAATTCAACACTATCCGACTCTTTGGTGAGATTAAGTAGTTCTTTCATTTCTTCGTCGGTAAGATTTGTCATGATTTTTCTCCAATTTTTATTACTTTACTAAGCCAGATTTTTTAAAGTATTTCATGCCGTTTAAGGGAGGTAGCTTCTCCTCTGATACTAATTCCGACCTCGTCGAACTTGTTCTTGATCCGGCGCAGCAGCTCGCGACGAATGATGGTTACGTCCTCGGGCACGGTCTTCATCGTGAGTTTGATGATGACGCCCTCTTCGGCGAAATCGTCGACCCAGAGCATTGTCGGGTCCTCGGTGATCCGTTCAATGTATTTGGGGTCCTTGCGGACCTCGTTCGCGACCTCAGTCAGCGTTTCCATCACCCGGTCAACATTCTCCTGGTAGCCAACCGGAATCTCGACCATCGCTCGCCCCCAGTGGTAGGTGCGGTTGGTGACCGATTTGACCTCGCCGTTGGGGATGAAGTGCACACGGCCCTCGAGATCGCGGATCATGGTCGCGCGCATGTTCACCGACTCGACAATCCCGGTAAAACCGGCGATCGTGACCAGATCGCCTAGCTCAAACTGCTTTTCGAGCAGGATGACGAAGCCGGTAAAGTAATCGCGCATCAAGTTCTGCGCGCCAAAAGCGACGGAGACGCCAATGATGGCAGCGCCCCCGAGAACCGTCTTCACATCCACGCCTGACTCCTCAAGCAGCAGGAAGAGGCCACTGACGACTATAATAAAGGTCATCGAGCTGCGTAAACTGAAGGCGAGGGTGTCGGCGCGGTCGCTCCCGGAATCGGGGCCTTTGTTCTTGCGCATCACTAGTAGTCGGACGAGACGGCGGATGCCGAATCGCACGAAGAACAGCAGCACGGCGAATGATCCGAGCAGCATCAGGATACGCGGGCCGCGTTCGTGGGCCCAATGTGCAATGTTTTGCGGATGGAACGGACTCTCGAGCCGGTTCAACCGGGCTCGCATCTTTGTCAACGATGCGCGTGCATCCTCTGCATTGCGCGTGACCGCATGTTCCTCCTCGGAGAGTCTCTTGAGCCGCACAGACAATGAACTCAGATAGGCCGCGCGATCGTCGATCTCGGCCCGCACTTGGTCAAGCAAACGATTGATAAAGGTGACGCTCTGTTGGTAACGCAGTGTTTGCGCTCCATTCGGGGCCATGGCGCGGGCTGATTCCAGGTCTGCCAACCGTCTCTCAAGTAAGCCGGGCAGGGTGTCCTCTGACTTCCTGGCAGTGTCGAGAAGTACTTCCTCTAGGACTATCTGTTGCTCGAGAGACCGCTTGCGCTTAACGAAATCGACCAGGTCTTGGTCGGCCTCGGTCACCTCGCGTTGCCTTCGCTTGATCTCTCTGTTTGCTTCGACCTGCGCGACAGTTCTGGCCGGATCCATCAACTCATCCGTAGGTGCTGGTGCCATGGCAGGTTGTCGATCACCGACCGGGGCACTGGCAGGCGGGGCTGCCTCGGTCAACTTCGGTGCTACACCCAGCAGCGAGTCGACCGTATGTTGTTCACGTTCGATCTTCTTCTCCAACACCTCAATCTGTTGGCGAACTGTGGTCAGTGCCAATAATGCCAGTTCGGACTGAGTTCGTAATAACTCGAGTTCATTGTCGAGCTTGGCGATGATGCGTTCCAGGTTCGCCCGCTTTTCCGGGTCGCTGGTCTGCTCCAGTAGAAGACTATTTTCCTGCTGTTCTACCTTCCATGTCGCTATAACTTCCGTCAGTTGATCGAACAACGCCTGACGCTGCGGTTGGTCCGCATTTGCCAGCTCCAGCCTCTCGCGATCTAACTCGATAGCCTCGCGGATTCTGCGCACACGCTGTTCCTCAGAGGCGACTTCGACCGACTCCTGCGCAGCATCAGAAACCTTCTGACCAGTGTCCTCCGCCCAGACCGAGGCGGTCACAAATACTGTCAGGGAAAAGAGCAAGCACACAACTTTCATGACCAATATCTTCATTTAGCCTTTTCTTTAGCTTTACTTCTTTCAAAGATGAGCCTGTAGCTTATGTAGTATTTGTAGATATTGCTCACATACTGCACTGTTTCGCGACCTATGCGCTTTGCAGCTACCACCTCCACGTTGTTGAACCAGACGTTGGGGTTGAGGCCCATTTCGGTCGCTTCCTTCCTTAGTCTGTCAACCTTTGCAGGGCCGGCATTGTAGGAAGCGAAGGCAAAAAGGGTTTGGTTCAGCCCGTTGATCGCAGGGTCGTTAAAGTAGCGATTACGGATAAAGCGCAGGTACTTAGTGCCGGCGTGGATATTGCTTTCGAGGTTCTCGACGTCGGGTATTCCTACATTCTTGTCAGCTGCTGTGGTGGGGAGGACCTGCATTATGCCTACGGCACCGACTTTACTGCGCTGACTGTGATCGAGAGCGGACTCCTGGTAGGCGAGAGCGCCGGTCATGAGGTAATCAAAGCCGTACTGGTCAGCGTATTTTTTAAAGATATCGAGCGTCTGGGTGAATTTTTTCAGTTCTTCCGAACTGGTGGCGTTTCGTGCCCACTTGTTATTCTTGAGATACCGTTTGAGAACCATGTTCCCCGAGAGGGTTCCTTTTTTGTGACCTTGGACGAATTCGTTGACCAACGTCTTAAGCTTGGGACTATCCTTTCGGAAAGCCCAGGCAATCTCGCCACCGGTGTTGACAGATACACCTGGATGGGGTGTAACCTTGCTGAAGATGTCTCCCCAGAACTCGGCTTTGTGACTATCAACGACAACGGCGGGGGTT
>JABBBA010000075.1:0-3674 GCA_018607685.1 K189A clade bacterium
GGAATCAGCGGGGGGGCGAATGTAACCAATGAAACGCTTAGAGAAACTGTCATGTCCGCGATTATAGAGGGTCGATGATGGTAGAACGAGCATTGTAAGTGACGTATGCCGATTATTCTTCGGGACTAATTAGGGATAAAATGAGGGGCTACCCTTTAAACTTTGGCTGTGAGTGAAGTAATAATGTTATCGCTTGAAAAGATTCTCCTCAGGAATAGTGTCATAAATGATGCTGATCTCGAACGGGCAGATGCGGCTGTGGAAACATACGGCGGTCAACTCGAAGACGTGCTTTTGGGTCAGGGTGCATGTTCAGAAGAAGATGTTCTGGTGGCGAATGCCGAACTTTTTGGGGTTAAGACCTATGGGCAATGGTTGACCGAAAATGGTCTTCAAGCCGTGACGAGTGTGCCTGAAACCTATGAACTTGAAAAAAAGTGGTGGGAAGAACAGCAGGCGTTTCCCCTGGTCGAGCTTGATGAAGTTATCTGGATTGCGGTAACAGATGTAAAAGACAGCTTTGTTCAAACGGTACTGTCCCGAAAAACGGGGAAAGTAGTTGAAGCCGTTATTATCCTCGGGCATGAGCTTCGTCAATTACATGGATTGTTTGAAGAAACCGGTCATGACATGACAATGGCCGGTGATGCGCAATCCTTGCGTGATCTGGCAACCGGCGCGCCTATTATCCACTTCGTCAACGACGTTATACAACGAGCAGTAGATGCCAAGGCGTCTGATATTCACTTTGAATCCTACCGTGGTGTTTTCAGGGTTCGAATCAGGGTCGATGGTGTTATGCATGAGATCGATCGTCCGGGCATCGCGATGCAACCGGCAATAGTTTCAAGGCTCAAGTTGATGGCAAATCTGGACATTTCAGAGAAGCGCCTACCCCAGGATGGAAGAATCAGAACGCGAGTCTCAGGCAAGGACCTGGATATCCGGGTAGCGACGACGCCGGGCGTGGCTGGAGAGAGTCTTGTACTCCGTCTGCTGGATTCTGTCGACGGGGTCTCTCATCTTGTAGATCTGGACATGTTTGAAGATCACCTGGACACCACCAGAAGGCTGCTGGCGTCCAGCAGCGGCATCATCATTGTCACAGGACCCACCGGAAGTGGTAAGACGACATCACTGTATGCCTTCCTGAATGAGCTCATTGGTGATGATCGGAAGATCATTACCGTTGAAGATCCGGTTGAATATCAGACATCTGGAATAACGCAGATTCAGGTGCAGTCTGAAATCGGACTTAGTTTTGCCTCGGTATTGCGCTCTGTTCTCCGTCAGGACCCTGACATTATCCTCGTTGGTGAGATCCGGGATAAAGAGACTGCGGAAACCGCCGTGCAGGCAGCTCTTACCGGCCATCTTGTGCTCACTACCTTGCATACCAATGACGCGGCAAGTGCGTTTGTACGCCTGATGGATATGGGGGTCGAGAGTTATCTTCTGGCCACATCTGTGGTTGGCGTGATGGCGCAGCGGCTGGTTAGAAGATCCTGTGTCCATTGCCAGGCGCCTGATACGAATGGTGCTGAGCAGGCAGCGGCACTTGGTTATCAGGGTGTACAGGAGAAATGGTCGCAGCTCTTGCCAAATAGCAACTACTCGGCATCATCAGGTTGCTCCAATTGTCTGGAAACTGGATTCGCAGGTCGGCGATCCATCTTTGAGATGTTCGAAGTTGATGAATCAATGCGGCATATTATTGCGACAAGACCGGAGGCGCTGGCGGCGCATCTGGTTGACTCAGGATTCAGAACGCTGAAAGAAGACGGCATGTTGCGCGCGGCAAGCGGTGAGACCACAATCGCAGAAGTGTTACGGGTTTCAGGATGAAACACTACCATTACTCGGGTGATGGCGATCAGGGTGTTCAGCTTCAGGGTTGGCTCATGGCGGCCAGCCGTGACGATGCGATAGCGCAGTTGCGAAGTCGTGGCGTCCATCCCTATGTGGTTAAACCGGGACCGGGCTACATTCCTTTAAAGGTTGATGAAGACGAACTTCTCGTTTCCCTGAGAGAGCTTGCCAGTCTCAGGCGCAGCGGTATGGCAATCGACGAAGCGGTAGAAGCGGTGATTGATACCTCCGAGAGTAAATCGCTCCTGAGTGGATGGCAGCAGGTGCATCAGATGGTGCGAGCAGGTTCATCTCTATCCGACGCATTTGCTTCAGTGCCAGATGCGTTTCCTGGATATGCCGTTCCATTGATAAAACTGGGTGAGGCGAATGGAGAGCTTGCAGAAGCCGTTTCGCTGATCGCTGATAGATTAGACGAAGAGTCATCGCTCAAAAGTGAGGTACGTGCCGCGCTTACCTATCCTGCTTTTCTGATTGTGATCAGTTTTTCAGTCGTGATATTTATGCTGGTCTCTGTGGTTCCCCAGTTTGGAAGTATTGTCGCCGATAGTCCTGATGAACTTGCTGGCTCCATGCGGCTGCTACTCGGCATATCGGCCATTCTGCTTGATTTTGCATGGCTTTGGATCGGCTTTGGTATTTCTCTCGTAGCGCTGACAGTTTATCTGTGGAAACAGGGCAGAATACAGTCCGTGATGTGGAACGCACTTCGGCGTTTGCCGGGCGTAAAGCCGGTGGTCGAAGCCTGGGAGGTAATACAATTTTGCAACAGTATGGGACACCTGCTAACCGGTCGGGTGAGCATATTGGATTCTGTGCAGTTATCCGCAGAATCATTGGGTAGTGAATACTTGCAAGCGCGCCTGGGCGGCGTTTGTGATTTGATCAGGCAGGGTGAGTCACTTGGCCATGCGCTGGCTACAATGGAGGTATTTCCGAAGCTGGTCGTGCAGATGGTGGCCGTTGGTGAAAAATCTGCCCACCTTGCCGATGCGATGAAAGAAATTTCCAGACTATATACACGGCGTATGCGTGAAAGTATCAACAAGGCAATGTCAGTCCTCGAACCGGCTGTGATTGCGTTCATGGGTATCGTGGTCGGTGGTATTATTATCAGTTTGTTGACAGCGATTATTTCGATCAACGACATTCCCCTATAAATATGGCAGGCAAAGTTAGTCCGATGAATAAAAGATATTTTTCCGGTTTTTCGTTGATTGAGATGCTGGTAGTGCTGGTGTTAATGGCTATGTTGGCGGGTCTTGTGGGGCCTCGATTGTTTCAGAAAGTGGGTTCGGCAAAGGTAAAGATTGCCCAGTCCCAGATTGAGCTTTTGACGTCAGCACTCGATACCTATCGACTTGATGTGGGTCGATATCCCTCGACCGAGTTTGGGCTGGCGGCATTGCGAAAAAAACCTGATGGTGTGAAGAACTGGGATGGCCCCTATCTTTCGAAAGAAGTGCCGCTTGATCCCTGGGAAGTTGATTACCATTACAAATCGCCAGGCAAGGAAGGACCGTTTGCGCTTTACAGCTATGGCCTGGATGAAAAGGAAGGTGGTGTCGATGAGGATCGGGATGTTGGTGTGTTCTAACAAACCGCTTTCAAGAAGGCGATTTAGCCAGAGTGTGTCATCTGGTTTCACGCTGGTTGAGTTGCTGGTGGTTCTTGCCATTACCGCCACCATCGGTGCCCTGATGGGACCTGACCTATGGCGGAGCTATCAGCGTGCGAACGAACGTTTGGCAGTGATTGAATATGGCCACAATCTGACTGAAGTGCGACTTGATCTGATGCAAACG
>JABBBA010000075.1:3684-4901 GCA_018607685.1 K189A clade bacterium
CTGTCTGCACTGGACGGTAAGTTGGATGTCGAATTGCGATGATGCTTCTGCCATCTCGACAGCGGGGATTCACGCTCATTGAAGTTCTTATTGCTTCATCTATTGCCGTCGCAGCCATGGGCTTATTGCTTGGTTTGTTTGCCACAAGCCTGGATAGAATGTCCCGTATTGAGGTCCACTCGCAACAGTTGATTGCGGAGAAAGAAGTGGTCGGACGAATGTCGCTGATTAACCCTGCCGAGTGGCGGACAGGAACTGGAAGAGTTGGCAAGTGGAAGTTCACCTGGGAAACAGAAGCGCTTTCTGAGTTTGAGCCAACGACTGACTATTTCTCGAGTGATGCACCGCCCAGAAACGTGGCGTTGTTCCTGATAAAAGTTAACATGGTTTATGTGGAAGGTAAGACCGTTGACTTTCAGCTCAAAAAGTTAGGTTGGCTTAAATGAGCCGGCGTAATCCTAATCATTTAACCGGATTTACTCTGGTAGAAATGCTGGTGTCGCTGTCGATATTTTCAATGCTCGTGGCAGTGTTAATGGCAGGTTTTTCCCAGAGCCTGTCACTCTGGGAACGAGCAAGCTCTAAAAGTACAACCTGGCTGGTGATTGAGAACCGATACGAACTGCTCAGGCAACTCTTCATTCAGTCAAGGCTGGCGGATTACAGAGGAACACCGGGAATCACCTATCCACATTTTATCGGCGGAAAGAATCAGGTTGAATTCACCACGGGTGCACCTATTCTGGATCTGAACGGTCGAATTCGACCGGTACGAATCAGTGTGGAAAGAGGAGAGAACGGAGAGTCTACTTTCTTTTATGAAGAAGCCGATCGATACAATGACCAGGGAAGGGGTATAGATTGGGATAAGGATCGGCGAGTTCTGTTCGTCGCGAACCTTTATGACCCGGCGTTCCGATACATGGCGCCTGCCTTTCCTCTCCCAACCGAATTTTATATAGCAGAACTGACTCGGGATGAGCAACTCAGGTACAGGGACGCCCCGGAGTGGCTTGATTGGTATGACACGTCGATCCTGTTAAAGGCGCCTCTTTTGATTGAACTGAAGTTCACAGATGAGGATGGCGACGCGCATCTCTGGTCGTTTAGGGTGCCAACCGAAATGGATGCGTGGTCGCTAAATGGCAAGCTTGATGAATAGTTCTGCGAATAGCTCGGCGAATAGCCCTGTGAATTGTTCGCGAAGAGGCCATGGC
>JABBBA010000131.1:0-1454 GCA_018607685.1 K189A clade bacterium
GATGGAAACGAGAAACTCGATGACTCTCTTACCGTTGATGACGGCCAGCGCTGGGTAATGGTTTTCCGCCGGGTGTAGAAACGCACGCCATCGGGACCATAGGCACTCAAATCACCAAAGAGTGACCGCTTCCAGCCACCAAAGCTGTGATAAGAAACAGGCACCGGCAGTGGCACATTGATGCCCACCATTCCAGCCTTGATGTTATCGGAAAAGTACCTGGCTGCTTCGCCGTCTCTTGTGAACAGGCAGGTGCCATTGCCGTACTCATGATCATCAACCAGTTGCATGGCTTCTTCCAGGTTATCAACACGGACCACACAGAGCACCGGACCAAATATTTCCTGTTGGTAACAGGCCATTGTTGATTGCACCTGATCAATCAGGGTACCTCCAACGAAGAACCCGGAATCCTCTTCTGCCAATGCAGGCGAGCGACCATCGACAACGATCACGGCCCCTTCCTGCTCGGCGCTGGCGATCAATCCAACCACCTTGTCGCGATGTTCAGCGGTGATAAGCGGCCCAAAGTCATTATTGTTATCCTGAGCGCCACCCACCTTAAGGTTGGACATCTCTTCTTTTAATTTCGCCACCAGATTGGTCGCAGCCTCCTCGCCCACTGCAACTGCTACAGAAATCGCCATGCAACGCTCACCCGACGAACCAAATGCCGCACCCATTAAGGACTGAACCGCGTTATCAAGATCGGCATCCGGCATAACAATCGCATGATTCTTGGCCCCGCCCAGGGCCTGGCAGCGTTTTCCCTGCGTGGTCGCCGTTGCATACACTGACTCTGCAACCGGCGTTGAGCCAACGAAACTGATTGCCTGGATTGCCGGGTCGCCAAGTAAAACATCGACGACCTCCTTGTCACCATTCACCACATTCAGCACGCCGGGCGGAAGACCGGCTTCATGGGCCAGTTGTGCAACATAGATAGCCGCCGATGGATCTCTTTCCGAGGGTTTAAGTACAAAGGTATTGCCGCAGGCGATGGCCAGTGGATACATCCACAGGGGCACCATGACAGGAAAGTTAAAGGGTGTAATGCCAGCGACAACACCCAGGGGCTGAAACTCGCTCCAGGAGTCTATACCCGGGCCAACATTTTTGGAGAACTCACCTTTCAACAGTTCCGGCGCGAAGCAGGCAAACTCTACGTTCTCAATACCACGCTGAACCTCACCGGCGGCATCGTGTGGAATCTTTCCATGCTCCCGGCTGACCAGCGCACAAATCTCCTCAACATGGGATTCAAGTAGCGCCTTAAAGCGAAACATGACCTGTGCTCTTTTTGCTGGCGGGGTAGCGCGCCAGGCAGGATAGGCATCCGACGCCGCCTTGATGGCCAACCTTGTTTGCTCAGCCGATGCCAGCGCTAGCTCCGCCTCCTGACGACCTGTCGCGGGATTGTTAAGCGGTAACGTTCTTGTGGTTTCGGTGACGCG
>JABBBA010000131.1:1464-4888 GCA_018607685.1 K189A clade bacterium
CCTATCAGGTGTCCTACAATTTCCATACTTATCCTTATTGGCTAATGCAATCCGCCAGCGCGTTCACCAGATCATCAATTTCGGTTTCTTCGACGGTAAACGCCGGTGCAAGCTGAATGGTGTCTGCACCATATCTTACGTAGAACCCTTTTTCCCACATCTTCATCGCGACCTCAAATGGCCTTCGAGCAGGTTCACCAGGGTAGTGTTCAAGGGAGATACCCCCGGCCAAACCGTAGTTCCGTATGTCCGTCACGTGTGGACAATTTTGAAGTCCATGCAACAGACTTTCGAAGTAGGGCGCGATGTCTTTTACCCGCGCCAACATGTCTTCGTCTTCAAGCACATCCAGTGTCGCAAGTCCTGCTGCACAGGCAACCGGGTGTGCAGAGTAAGTATAACCATGGGGAAGTTCCAGCATGTACTCAGGCGCATCCGTATCCATAAACGCATCATGAATTTCCTGCCTGACAACGGCGGCGCCCATCGGGATCACGCCATTCGTAAGCTGTTTGGCCAACGTCATGATGTCCGGGGTAACACCAAAAGCGTCAGCACCGGATTTTGCGCCCAGTCGCCCGAACCCGCAGATGACTTCATCAAAAATAAGCAGAATATTATGCTGTGTACAGATTTCCCGTAACCGGTCCAGGTAGCCTACGGGTGGTGGTAAAACCCCAGCTGAACCTGGCATCGGCTCCACAATGACCGCTGCAATGTTGGATGCATCATGAAGACTAATCAATTCAAGAAGTTCTTCCGCCAGGTCTGCACCCACCTGCGGCTGCCCCCTGCTAAAGGCGTTGTCATCCAATATCGTATGACGGAGATGATCAACCTTTAGTGTTTCACCATAAATCGCCCGGTTAGCGCCAATACCTCCAACGGAGATGCCACCAAAATTCACGCCGTGATAACCCTTCACACGACCAATCAGCATAGATTTCGACGGCATGTTTTTCTTGCGCCAGTAGGCCCGTGCTATTTTGAGTGACGTTTCTACTGCGTCGGAGCCTGAACACGTGAAGAACACCCGGTTTAGCCCTTCGGGCGTAAAGTCAGTGATGCGCTCTGCCAGCTGGAAAGCGCCGGGGTGCCCATACTGAAAGCCAGGGCTCATATCCAGGGTCGAAAGCTGGGTGGTTATCGCCTCGTTAATTTTTGTTACGTTATGCCCTAGGCCACAGGTCCAGAGCCCGGATAGTCCGTCGAAGACCTTCCGGCCATCAGCGTCTTTGTAGTATCGGCCGTCGGCCGCGTGAATCATCCGCGGGTCTTTCTTGAACTGCCGGTTACCGGTGAATGGCATCCAGTATGCATCCAGCTGGGCTTGTGTCACTTCCATCGTCTGGCACCTCCGAATACAAGACCAGAGGTTACCGCGGAACCCGACACCGCTCAATTGTTCAGGCGCCTGGAACACCTCAATCTCCGCCAGGAAAAAAAGGATAAGACCTGAAACAACCCGTCAATCTTTCAGTTTCCCGGCTGCAACGTTATGCTCTGCACTTCAGCTCAATAAGGACAACCCATGACAGTCATTATTTCCGGATACTTTGAATTTGAACACCCGGAACAAATACCAAATATACTAAACGGTGCAAGGATTCATATTGAAGGCGCACTGGCAGAAGATGGATGCATCGCCTATTCCTGGACGGAAGATCATCTGACGCCCGGAAGAGTATGGGTCTACGAGGAGTGGACCTCAGAGGATACCCTTGAAGCACATCTCAATACTCACTGGTATCGTGATATGGGTGCGTACCTCGGCACCTTCGATCGAAAACCGATGACGAATGTCATCAAAAAGTACCGGGTCGATCTGGAAGAGCCCGTTTATGACGACACCGGCGTCGCACGCGGACACTTCTTTACCGCCTGATCAATTTAGTAACTAACACCCATACCCGCCCTTACGTCGTTGTTAACGCCGTAGGGTGCGATGGGATAGCGTAGCCCGTTGCTTGATAATGCATGCAGGCCCGCGATGGTTTTTGGCAGAAAGGATGGCGGGATCGCGATGAGCAGCTCATCGTCCTGCACCCCTCCGTAGCGTCGTTCAGCAAAACAGGGGATGGAAAGACTGGGCTCTTTTGTTTGAAGGGCCCTGCCCCATGAATCCGCACAGGCCGACTCTCCTACGCAGCTGAACTCGAGTTTTTTATATCCTGTCCACTGCAATCCATTGATGAACAGAATCATCTGGGCAGGCGTTGCATAAATGAGACAGATGTCTGGTGGATCAAGACGACCGGATGCAAGAGGACTAACTGCCATTGCCTCATATTGGCCATATTCCAGTACATCCATAGCCGCCTGGTGACGAGCTGCTTCTTCCTGGTCTGCATACCACACGCCTGCCATCCGATCCCCGGAAAGCCATTCATCATTACGCGGGTGTAAACCAATCACAGTGCCACACTGCGCACCGACCAGATCTTCCATGGTAATGCCCACTGTCCAGCCATTCCTGGCAGCCTGCCCAACGATCTGATCTGTTGTATGAATGTCCTTCGGCCGCCTGATTCGAGGTACCTGCTCCATCTCTTCCCGGGTTTTAAACATCTTCATGCCGATGGGTGTCGTCCGGAGTCTCAGTAGCTTGTTAAGTTCATCGACGCAGGTTGCGCCATCGAACTGCTGGTCGGTCGTTATCATTGAGCTTTCAGAGTTGGTTTTTTCAGACATGATGAGTCACCTCAAGTTATTCACATAACCTAAAGTACCACGAAGCCCATAAAAAAAACCGGGATGAAATCCCGGTTAAGTAGAGATGCTGTTAACCCTATGCAGCCTGGAGGAAGGGCTGCATTGTCTTGAAGGCTTTCGCCTCGATCTGGCGAATGCGTTCAAGAGATACACCATACTTTTCCGCCAGTACCTTCAAGCTGGTTTTTTCTTCCTGTAACCAGCGAGCTTCAACGATATCCCTGGATCGTGCATCAAGAGAGTGGAGCGCGTCCACCAACCCACCCGCAAAGATGGCTGCTTCCTCCTCTTCTTCTACTACAAAAGAAGGATCTTCATTCTCGCCATGGGACAAATAACCTGACGGGCTATAATTAAATTCATCGTCATCATTGACGGTGACCGGCTCAAAGCTCTCATCGAAGTTCGCAAGGCGCGACTCCATTTCCAGAACTTCTTCCGGCTTCACGTTGAGGTCACTCGCGACCTGGTTTACTTCATCCGAGTTGAACCAGCCCAGCCTTTCCTTTGCCTTGCGGAGGTTAAAAAAGAGCTTTCGCTGGGCCTTGGTCGTCGCGATCTTCACGATCTTCCAGTTCTTCAGAACATACTCGTGAATCTCCGCTTTGATCCAGTGCACCGCGAACGACACGAGTCGTACGCCATGGCTTAGATCGAATTTTTTGACAGACTTCATCAGGCCAACATTACCCTGTTGAATCAGGTCTTCCAG
>JABBBA010000323.1 GCA_018607685.1 K189A clade bacterium
CACAGCTCACCAATATAGATGAAGGTGTTGCAGTTATTCTCCCGTACATCATCCAGAAAGTGACTGGCTGAAAACTTGCGCCGCAGAAATACCGTTGCGCCAACGTTCATGGCGCCGAGAAACCCTATGCACAGGCCGGTCGCGTGATAAAGCGGTAGGCAGATGTACACGCAATCATCTCGTACCATTTTAAGGCCTACGGCCTTTCCCAGGTCACAAAACAGGGTTTGTTTGCTTTGTTTCTGAATGGTGGCCTTTGGCAGACCTGTCGTGCCGGAAGTAAATATATAGAGAGCCGGGTCTTTTTGCCGAACAGGCGGGATATATTCTTCGGCAATTGGGTCGGTTTCCTGAATTGTCCGGGTGAAGTCCACCGCCCAGTTTGGCGTTGCCGGGGCGTCTGTATCCGCGACCATAAGAAAGTCTTTGCCTTCCTCGAGGTCGCAATCTGCTTTAACTTCGGCAACACAATCGCTATGTTCGCTGCCCACGATAAATGCCCGGGCTTTCGTGGTGGAGATACAGTGGACCAACTGAGGACCGTGCAGGTTGGTATTAATGAGAGAAACGGCTGCCCCCGCACGCATAATGCCGAACATGTTCTCTATAAACTCAATTCGGTTGTCCATCATCAGGCTAACGGTATCGCCGAACCCAACACCTTTATTTCTTAGCGCCTGGGCAACCTGGCTCGCTCGGTGATCTAATTCACCCCAGGTAATGCTGCGGCCTTCAAAGATAATGGCGGTTTTGTTTGGGCAAGCGCTTGCTGTTTTAGACAGGCGAAGCTGCAGGTTATCGATGTCATCCTGTAACGGGGGCTTTACGGCCATCCTGTACACAAGTGGCACAATGTCCCGGATGATGATTTTGGCGCTTGAAAGTGTTTCCGCAACGATCGACATAGTTGGTTCTTACCCCGTATAAAAAAACTCTTGTGCCACCGTATCAGAGCTGGCTCTACGATTAAAGTTGTCCCCTTAGAGCAACTTTGAATTCAGGCTAACTCCTGGACTGAAGGCATAACCCGATCATGCCGCGGGAGGTTCGCTCTGGATACTGTGACCGTCGGCAATTGAGATAGATGAATCAAATGGACGAATCATGTAGAGGGAGCTGGTACAGATTGTCCTGGATCAAGAACCAATGGCTGGTGTTTAGCTGCCGTAGCAAGATCCCCCCGACGCCCCTTGGCCGTCGCGATGACGCCGATATTCATATTCTTTGTCACACCGGTAGGAAGCGTCGCGGTCAGTGATGATAAATCCCAGCCGAGTATATCGATTGACCCGCCACTACCTGAGTTTCCGGCACCGTCATTGACGTTTGTGCCTGGCAGTAGTCCTGCCAGTTTCAGTCCGATGAGCGAGTCGCCTTGCTGCGGTACTGCATCAATATGCAGTGATAATGTCGCGCCGGGATTTGGGATTGCAACGCTGGTATCCACGGACACCGTTCGGCTGATGACATCGCCATGAACGGTGAGCTGGTGCTTGCCAGTCAGATCTTTTGCCTGGCCATTTTCCATCTGTATATTGGCGACAAGCCCATTAGAAGGGCCGACAAGACTCGACAGTGGCGCATTCGCCAGATCCCCGGCATCTGGTGCGCGAGTCGCGAAGGCGGTACTGAAAATCTGACCGTGAAAGGCATCTCCGGGCGCGAAACCATGATTACTGCCATGAGTGCCATCCTCAATCTGAAAACGGTCCTGATCCTGGGCCAGTGCCAGAACGCCTCCGCCGGGTATTGTATATCCTGAGGCGACTCCATTTTTCGTGAACTTGACGACGCCATCAACCAGGACCTTTAGTGTTCCTGTGTCAGCTGACCAGAGTATGGAATAGCGATGCGTTGATGAATCCGTGGTGGTATCGATGCCGGTTGCATATTCGACGCCGCCAATTCGCACGGTCATATCATCAGGTTTCCAGACATAAAATTCATTTTCGTTACCTTGTACGCCATAACTGAGGAAGGTTGCACCATGCGATCCCTGAGTTGCGACCTGCTGCCCGCCAATAACGTTGAATTCGACGCCGAGCTGTTTCATATCACCGCCCGTCTGAAGAGGACCATTGTTGATGACTGATCCTGTTCCAGACGTTCCGAACTCGACGATCTGTTGCTGGGTGTTAAAACTGAAGGAAACCCGGGGGGCAGCAACCTGAGGAATGGCTGATGCTCCGCTACTACCAGTCGTGGTAGCCGCAACCGTCGGTGACGTCGACATGGCTTCGCAGAAAGGTTCATCTTCAGGCGTCAGGAAAACTTCGAAGGCTACGAACGAATCAGACAGTACCGACCCCGCAGCGACACGACTTCGCTGTTGCATCAAGTCATGGATCTCTTTTGCGGCCCTGATATTTTGTGCTGGGTCAGCCGAGACGGCCAACCCTGCCCGATATCCTTTGCTGACGTCCTTGTCATCGAGTAGAGAGAAAGTTAACTGTAATCCCACCGCAGGATTATCCATCAATGGCAGGTTGACCGCGCTGGCATAGTCCTGACAAATTCCAAGCGGTTTATGCGTCTTGCTGTAAATGTTTAGAGGTTCTTCTATCAAGACAATTTGCGCCAGTATTGATGCATCTACCGCATCGCCCTGGTAATCACGATACAGGGGTACGGCAATGGCTAGCAGCAGGGCAGCCAGCCCCAGTGCAATAAATGTTTCTATCAGAGTGTAGCCTTCGAGTTTCTCGTTCAACATAAAGTTGCTCTTGTTATGATCGTATTGCTTGCCGCAGGTTCTTAAATTTTCGCAGTCGTCCAAAGAGGCTTCTGCCATAAACACGCAGAGCCTCTCCGATGGTTGTTTCGCCGTCTTCAATACGCTTTGCGAATCCTTCGGCGAGAAATCGTGTACCGCTCTCTGCTGCCAGAAGTTCAAGCTGGTCAATATCCTGACGCCCGTCCCGTAAAGCCTTGCGAAGTTCGCCGTCGATCACCACGACCTCCAATACGGGTAAACGGCCAGAGAATCCTGTGGAATGGCAGGCATCGCAACCTATCGATCTCCATGCAGGTGTGGACCAGATTTCCGCGAATAGCCGTTCGTCTTCATTCAGCTCGGATTCGTCGAGGGGTTGTCTGCATTCATGACAGAGTGACCTCACCAGGCGCTGGGAGGCAACTGCCTGAAGTGCATCTGCCAGAGTGGCAGAGGATACGCCCAGGTCACGCATCCGCACTGTCGCAAGCAATGCATCGAGCGTGTGCACCGTGGACAGTACAAAGTGACCTGTCATGGCCGCCTGGGCCGCGATTCCTGCGGTTTCTTCATCCCGTATCTCGCCGATCATGACGACGTCCGGGTCCTGACGCAGGATGGACCGCAATGACTTGGCGAAAGTAAGCCCTGTCTTTGGATCAACATCAATTTGTGATGCGCCCCTTAGTCGATACTCCACGGGCTCTTCTACCGTCATGATGTTAATGTCCGGCGTGTTCTTCTCAGCCAGCATGGCATAGAGCAGTGAGGTCTTACCTGAACCTGTCGGACCTGTCATCAGGATCATGCCATCGGCATTCTGTGACAGACCTGACAGACGTTCCTTCTCTGCGGGGTCAAGTTTCAACATGCTTAGTGAACGAACCTGATCCTGGGGCAACAAGCGCACTACAAGCCGTTCGTTTCCACTGACCGGGATGACAGAGAGTCGCAGGTCAACTTCCCGGTGCTCCAGTTCCATGTGAAGTTCACCGTCCTGCGGAATCATGCTTTTGGTCGGATCCATATCACCGATCGCCTTAACATGTCGAATCAGGTGGGTGTGCACAGTGGCTGGTAGCTCCAGTGCACGATACAAAACGCCATCGATCCGGTTTCGTACTATGGCACCGTCACCGTAGGGTTGCACGTGCGTGTCGCTTGCGCCCATGCTAAAAGCACGTTTGAGGAGTTCAACAAAGAGACGAGAGGTGGCGCTTTTACCGGTATCAATGACGGATCCGTTTTTCCTGCGGAGCATCAGTTCAATGGCAAGCAATGAAGTAGAAACAGATCCCCAGCCGCTCAATTGGCCACTGTCATCACCATAGATATCAGACAGGGCTTTTTCTATTTCGTCCGGCGATGCCAGGCAGGCCAGAACGGGTGATCCTAAAGAGAACGCTATTTCTTCCAGAGCGGTCATATCACTTGGATCAGCAGCTGCGACCAGTGCATGTGCACCTTCCATCACGAGTGGCACAATCAGCTGGCTCCGGGCGACGCTTTCAGGGACCTGTTTTGCGAACTCGATTTCAAGTTTCGAAAACTGGGCGCGTGGCAGCCCGAGTACATCTGCCGCATTATTAGCGATCACATCAGGGGTAATGCCTGTTAATCGTGATACCGCACTCCATCGCGTAGCAATGTCGCCTTCTAGCCTGAAATCTTCAGGTATTTTGCGAGCATCAGGACTACTAGCTACAGCAGACAATAACCAGTGTTTAGCCATTACAGAGAACTTGCCGGGTTAGTTGCCAAGTGTAAAAGTGCTTCCGGGTCTTGTCCCTCGAAGTACGTCATTTCAAGTTCTCCGGATCGGCCGATCAGTTCATAACCGTCAGGGCCTAGTCTGTATTCAATATTGTCCGATTCAGTCCAGTTGTCTTCAAGAAAGTCCGGTAGTTGGCCCGTTCTCTTTCGAAAGCTTTCGACATGATGGGCGGTGTGATACATGGCGACATTTAGTCTGGTCTCCACGCTTCGGATGCCCAGATCATGCTGCTTGGGAAGAGGCTCAAGATAATAAAACATCGCGATGGAGAGACAGAGCAGCCAGGAGAAGGCGATTGTCCAGGGGTGATTGACCAGTGGCTTCCGGGTGTCTTCAGGTCGACTCGTCTCTGGTTCGAGTGAGTCAAGATCTTCCGTCGCTGCCTTGCTAATAAGTTCC
>JABBBA010000229.1:0-3483 GCA_018607685.1 K189A clade bacterium
GGTCGACGGTGAACTCGTCGATACATCACACGTTATTGAAGCCGATGCACAGCTTGCCATTATCACCAACAGGGATGATGAGGGGCTTGAGGTCATTCGGCATTCCTGTGCCCATTTGATGGCCCAGGCGGTACAGCAGTTATTCCCGTCAGCGCAGGTGACAATTGGCCCTGTGATTGATGATGGCTTCTTCTACGACTTTGCCTACGAGCGTCCGTTCACGCCGGAAGACCTCCAGGCCATTGAAAAGAAAATGACCGCCATCGCCAAGCAGGATCTCACCGTTGAGCGTTCTGTCATGTCACGCGATGACGCCGTCACCCTGTTTGAAGGCATGGGTGAAAAGTACAAAGCAGAGATCATTGAAAGTATCCCTAGCGACGAAGACCTCTCGCTCTACAAACAGGGTGACTTTATTGACCTGTGCCGCGGCCCGCATATTCCAAGCACCGCCAAAACCGGTTCATTCAAGCTGACCAAGGTGGCCGGTGCCTATTGGCGCGGCGACTCGAACAACGAAATGCTCCAGTGGATTTACGGTACGGCCTGGGCTGATAAGAAAGCACTGAAGCAACACCTGCACATGCTCGAAGAAGCCGAGAAGCGGGACCACCGTAAACTGGGCAAGAAGCACAACCTGTTTCACACCCAGGAAGAAGCGCCCGGCATGGTGTTCTGGCACCCGAAAGGCTGGCAGGTATACCAGATCATCGAGCAGTACATTCGCGACATGCAAAATGCCAACGGTTACCAGGAAGTTAAGACGCCCCAGTTGGTTGATATGTCTCTGTGGGAAAAGTCAGGCCACGCTGACAAGTTTGCCGACGACATGTTCAGTGTTCAGACAGACAACCGGCTGTATGCGCTCAAGCCAATGAACTGCCCCTGTCACGTGCAGGTGTTTAACCAGGGGCTGAAAAGTTACCGCGAACTGCCGCTGCGAATGGCAGAATTCGGCTCCTGTCACCGAAATGAACCTTCCGGCACTCTTCAGGGCATCATGCGAGTCAGGGGATTTGTGCAGGATGATGGCCACATATTCTGTGCCGAGGACCAGATCCAGGAAGAAGTCGCGACCTTCATCGAACTGCTGAAAGACGTCTATCACGATTTTGGCTTCGACGAGATCATCATCAAGCTGTCGACGCGGCCAGAAAAAAGGGTCGGAAGTGATGAAATCTGGGATAAGTCAGAGGCTGCCCTTGCAGAAGCCCTGGATGCGAAAAGCCTGGATTGGGAATACCAGCCGGGAGAAGGGGCATTTTATGGTCCCAAGATCGAGTTTTCGCTGAAGGATTGCCTTGGCAGGGTCTGGCAATGTGGCACGATGCAGGTCGATTTCTCCACCGCCGGGCGCCTTGATGCCCAGTTTGTGGCTGAGGATGGCAGTCGTCAGGCACCGGTTATGCTTCACAGGGCTACACTTGGCTCCTTTGAGCGATTTATCGGCATTTTGATTGAACACTATGCGGGCGAATTTCCGGCATGGCTGGCGCCGACACAGGCTGTCGTCCTTAACATCACCGATAGCCAGTCCGGTTACGTCAACGATGTAGTTAACTCATTGAAAAGTAACGGTTTCCGGGTCGAGTCTGATCTGCGGAACGAGAAAATCGGTTTCAAGATCCGTGAACATACCATCCAGAAGGTGCCATACCTGCTGGTTGTAGGGGACCGGGAGGTCGAAAACGGCCAGGTAGCAGTGCGCGCCAGGAACGGAGATGACCTCGGATCTATGACAATTGGCGAGTTTTCAGCGCTATTAACAAAAAGTGTAGAAAAAAAGGGACGCGCGGCCTGATTTTGCTATAATCCGCGACCTTACCGAGCCTAGACGGAGATTGATCCATTAAAGTAAGTTCTAAGAAGTCACGAATAAACGAGGAAATTGACGTACCACAGGTACGATTAATTGGCGCAGACGGAGAGCAGGTTGGGGTAGTACCCATCGCTCAGGCGCTGGCGGCGGCACAGGATGTGAAGTTGGATCTTGTCGAGATTGCACCTCAAGCTGATCCAGTCGTATGTAAGGTCATGGACTACGGTAAGCACGTATTCGAGGAGAAAAAAGACAAGGCTGCTGCGAAGAAGAAACAACGTCGCACACAGGTAAAAGAAATGAAGTTCCGCCCAGGAACGGAAGAAGGAGACTACCAGGTAAAACTACGCAACCTGACACGTTTCCTTGATGACGGGGATAAAGCCAAAGTCACACTGCGTTTTCGCGGTCGTGAAATGGCGCACCAGGAACTGGGCATGGATCTATTGAAGCGGATCGAAAATGATCTTGCGGAGATAGGTACAGTTGAGATGTTTCCGAAAATGGAAGGCAGACAACTGACCATGGTACTGGCCCCAAACAGCAAGAAGAAGGGCGGCGCTGCAGGAGTATCTGCAGGAGCCTAACTAATCTGGTTAGAAGACATTTCACCGTGTCCATATCCTGAGAGAAATCGAAGGGTCTTAGACAGGGCGTGATTCTTTTTGCCGGTTCTTTTTTGCAGGGATCGATCAATGATCCCACGAGCGGTCCTGCTTTAAAGGGGACGCAGCACATTAAGTAAAGTGCTGCTTCCACATTAAGCAGTGAGACCATAAGACTTAATTTTGAATGCGAGTATGAAAATGCCCAAAATGAAAACCAGTAGTGGTGCGGCCAAACGGTTTAAAAAAACCGGTAAAGGTGGCTACAAGCATCGCCAGTCGTTCAGGAGTCACATCCTGACCAAGAAGGCTACCAAGCGTAAACGTCACTTGCGAAGCATGAAACAAATCGCACCGGCTGACATCCCGTTAGTCAAACGTTTGCTTGGAGATTAAAAATGCCTAGAGTCAAAAGAGGTGTCACGGCACATCGTCGACACAAGAAAGTATTAAAAGCTGCCAAAGGTTATTACGGTGCACGTTCACGTGTCTATCGTGTTGCCAAGCAGGCGGTTACCAAAGCCGGTCAATATGCTTATCGAGATCGCAAGGTTAAGAAAAGAGTATTCCGTGGACTCTGGATCCAGCGTATTAACGCTGCGGCCAGGGAATATGGTCTTTCTTATAGCCGAATGATCAATGGCCTTAAGCTTCAGAACATCGAAATCGATCGTCGTGTTCTGGCTGACCTTGCTGTCAATGAGAAAGAGGCGTTTGCCGCACTCGCTGAGAAAGCCAAAGAAGCCCTTCAGGCTGCGTAGGCCCTAGTAGTTCTTGGGTTTGCGAAGCAAGCCCTTAGAACTTCTTGGGTCCCGAGCGAAGCCGAGGGATCTCTCTTCTGGAGGGACCTATCGTTGGGAATTTCGAAGGAGGTCGCAAGTGTCAGATCTTGAAGACATTCTAAGTACTGCTCAAAGTGCGGTCGCCGGTGCTGGCGATTCCTCCGCGCTTGATGACGTGCGCGTAAAATATCTTGGTAAGAAAGGTGAACTGACCGGGCTTCTGAAAGGGCTCGGCAAACTGTCACCGGAAGAACGGCCAGCCGCCGGCGCCGAGATC
>JABBBA010000229.1:3493-4860 GCA_018607685.1 K189A clade bacterium
CTGCGCGTAAAGCTGATCTTGATAACGCTGCCATCAACGCGCAACTCGCGTCTGAAACCATCGATGTGACACTGCCCGGCAGAAACAGCGACATCGGTGCGCTGCATCCTGTGACGCAGGTGCTTCGCCGGATGGAAGATTTCTTCATCGGCGTGGGCTACGAAGTGGTAGAAGGTCCTGAAATAGAGGATGACTACCATAACTTCGAGGCGCTCAATCTGCCGGAACATCACCCCGCACGCGCAATGCACGACACCTTCTATTTCAATCCCGAATTGTTATTGCGTACCCATACATCACCGGTACAGGTGCGTGTGATGGAAACGACCAAACCGCCCATTCGAATTATCTGCCCCGGCCGGGTTTATCGGGTCGATCCACCTGACCCATCCCACCTGCCAATGTTCCACCAGGTTGAAGGGCTGGTCGTCGACGAGAACGTCAGCTTCGCCGACCTGAAAGGTACGGTTGTAGAGTTTCTTCGCGTCTTCTTTGAGAAAGATGATCTGGAAGTGCGCTTCAGACCTTCCTATTTCCCCTTTACAGAGCCGTCAGCAGAAGTCGACGTCCAGTGTGTCCACTGCGATGGCGCAGGCTGTCGTGTCTGCAGCCAGACAGGCTGGCTGGAAGTAATGGGATCCGGAATGGTTCATCCGCGGGTTCTTGAATACTCGGGTATAGATTCAGAAAAATACACGGCTTTCGCCTTTGGTATGGGCCCGGATCGACTGGCAATGCTGCGCTACAGCGTAGATGACCTGCGTCATTACCTTGATAACGACCTGCGCTTCTTGAAGCAATTTAGATAGATCGTCGTTTCGAGCGAGGCGGCAGGTACACACCGCCATCTTGACCGGTTTATGCGAGGCGCGTAATAGTACTACGTCATCTCGACTGAAGCAGCGAAGCTGCGTAACGGAGAGATCTCGCTCTTTTCTCCATGACAAAGTGAGATCTCGAACTTAGATAGAGAACAAACCAAATGAAATTTTCCGAAAACTGGCTAAGAGAATTCGTCAACCCCGACCTGTCCACCCAGGCCCTGGTTGACCAGCTAACCATGGCAGGCCTCGAAGTCGACGGCTTCGACCCGGTAGCGGCAGCGTTCAACAAAGTAGTCGTCGGTGAAATACTCGAAACCAGCCCACACCCTGACGCGGACAAACTCGTCGTCTGCCGGGTCAGCAGCGGCGCCGAAGAACACCAGGTAGTTTGCGGCGCACCCAATGCCCGGGCAGGCATCAAAGTTCCCTTCGCGCTGGTCGGCGCGAAATTCCCGGATCTTAAAATCAAAAAAGCCAAGCTTCGGGGCGTTGAATCCCACGGCATGCTCTGTTCAGAGCGCGAACTGGGTTTAAGTGAAGACC
>JABBBA010000291.1 GCA_018607685.1 K189A clade bacterium
GGGGTGGCAGGACTCGAACCTGCGCATGCAAGGATCAAAACCTTGTGCCTTACCGACTTGGCGACACCCCAAAGTCTTATATTCATTTTCCCGGACATGACCGCCCTTCTGGGGCCGACATTCTACCAAGGCAGACTCTACATCACCATCCTTGAGTCCTGGAACGAGGCATGAATTCGTCCCAGACCGGCGTCCTGTATCCATCTAAATAATGATTGACGGTAACCGGTGCCATGAAAAAAGGGCGCTATTGTGCTGTTCGGAACAGCCCCTGTCAAATCTGGTTTGCCATTCCCTTTTCTGATCCATTTTCTACGCCATTTTGCCACCTGCGAACCTTCAGCCGCAGGCGCACGTCCGGATGGTTCAGGACAATCAATATGGGACCCGTATTGTTCGAGTCAAGAACACTGACAGACCAGACGCCCTGCGAGAATTCACTCTCAATCGGCGCCATGTCAGGGCCCTGAAGCCCTCGCACCCAGTAGGCCAGACGTTTCCAGGGCAGCCGGAAGGAATCACCTTCAATGACCAGATCCTGATCAAGCGGGTAAACTTCGGTAGTGCCACCTGAGTCAATGACCAGCCGTTGACCGACGGTCTGGATATGGACGTCCCCGACGCCCAGGGGGCCATTCAGGTGAATGTCGCTGGAATCACCCCGTTGCTGCCAGTCTATATTGACGATACGTGACCGATCTCCTCCCTGAATGGATAACTTCCCGTCAAAGCGCCAATACATGGCGTCCAGGTCTACCGGCTCATGCCGGGTCGCACACGAGGCCAATAAAGCAAGAAGGCCTAAGGTTGGGAGATACCGGCGCAATTAGGGAAGCTCTGAAGTGGTGCGGCATTCCGACATTCGTCAGAGATCCCCCTGGTCTACTCGAAACCGCTGAATGACGTCCTTGAGGATCTCGCTTTCCGGGGCAGCTTCCAGACCTTTTTCCCAGACCTGGTTGGCCTCGACTCTGTCCCCTGTTACCCAAAGCACTTCCCCGAGATGAGCTGCAATCTCATCGTTTAGAAACAGTTCCAAAGCTCGCCGAAGATAAGTTAGTGCTTTTTCATAATTATTCAGCCGATACTGAACCCAGCCCATGCTATCAAGGAACGCGGCCTCATCAGGTTTGATCGTTAACGCTTTCTCAATCAATTCAAGCGCTTCTTCATGCCGATCGGTCTGGTCGGTTAACGTGTACCCCAGCGCATTCAACGCATCAGCATTATCAGGATCCAGCTCAATGACTCTACTCAAGTCTGATTCCAGGATATCCAGTCGCCCGAACCTCTGACCCGTCATCGCCCTGTAGTAGAGCAACGCCACGTTCTCCGGTTCCTGCTGCAAAATCTCATCAAGAAAGTCGAGCGCTTCCTGTTCCTGGCCCCGATCAGCCAGGAGCTGCGCTTCGATATAAATAAGCTGCTGCCTGTGCTGGGGTTTCTGTGCACGCAGGTTACTGAGATGAACTCTTGCCTCTTCCCAGCGACCTTCACCCGCCAGCAGGGATGCGATCCGTGCCTGGGCAGGGATGAACTCATATCCTTCCCCTGCCTGGCTGTATTCCTGCAGCGCCGCAGCGGTATCCGAGCGTCTTTCTGCAATTCCGCCGAGATAGTAGTGCGCTTCACCTGTGCGCCTGTTCCAGCGCACCATCCGCTCCAGATGATCCTGTGCCTGTAAGTCGTCCCCTTGTTCAAGGGCAATCAATGACAGCGCAAACAGGACATCGCCATCATTGGGTGACACATTAAGGATATTGCTGTACTGGACTTTTGCAGCCTCAAGGTCCCCTTTTTCGAACAACATCCTCGCCAGAATAAGTTGCAATCTCCGGTTTGGTTGCGCAACGCTAACCACCCCCGAAAGATAGACGATCGCTTCATCCTGACGCTGCATCGCATCCAGAATACTTGTCTTGAGAACGATCACATTTGGTTTTTCAGAAACCGTCAGCAGTTCTTCAACAATGGCCAGGGCCTCAGGTAATCGACCGCTGTGTTCCAACAGTACAGCCTGCGAAAACAGGAGCTGTTCGTCTCCGGGGTATCTTTCCAGCATCTCGGTGATCGCTGCCAGAACGGCCGCTCGTTGTTCCGGCGCAAGGTTTGCGGCCCGGAAGGCAAACACATCGAAGCTCGCCAAACCACCCAGTTGCTTGACTGCTTCCATGTGCCCAATCGCCGGTTCAAGTTCACCCGCACGCAGGAGTAGGTCCACGGCATGGCGACGCGCGTCAATGTTTTCAGGGTCTACGTCTGCCCAGATGAGGGCGGTGACCAGCGCCTGGTCATATTTCTTCAGGTATAACGCCAGCCGGGTCGCTCGGGCAGCCACGCCTGGATCACGGGTTTCGACCACAGCATCCATGTATTTGTCGAGAGCAACGTCGTATCGGGAGCGATATCCTGCGACTTCAGCCACCAGTAATTCGTACAAAGAATCACCAGGAAAGGGTGCAACCGGATAATCATCCGGAACCGGGCGCGGTTTTGGTTCTGCAGGTTTCACTACGAGTGGTTCTGGTGGAACTACCGCCACGGGTTCAACCGGTGCCGAGGAACAGCCAGCGAGCAAGACCAACAGGAAAGCCAGCGGCCACAAGCGGCGGGACTCAGGCAGCGCCCGAGAAAGAGGTCTAAGAAGAGCCCAAACAAGAGCCCAAAGAAATGAAGATCGTCTGATGTTATTCACCTTTTTATTACTGTCATTCACATTCACCCTGCGAATCGTAGTTTTACTGTGTATTCACTGTGTCAAGCAACGTACAATGAGCCCTCGCCAATCGGCCGTTTCCCGCGGATACCGGGGAGGCTCATAAATACAAAGACAGGGTCCTGACCCACGGTTAGTGCACCCGCTAACGCAAGGGGTTCATTTTACTACACCGGTTACCTATGAATCTGCTCATCATTGGCATAAATCACACCTCTGCTCCTGTAGAACTCAGGGAAAAGGTCGCATTTACTCCAGAACAGCTCGAAGATGCGCTTAACGACATCTCGAAGCAGGCTGGATTACAGGAAGTTGCGATACTCTCGACCTGCAACCGTACCGAGGTTATAGCATCCGGTGACAACATTGCCTCTCTTAAAATCACCAACTGGCTGGCTGACTATCACCAGATTGATCCCGCTGAACTCGAACACAGCATCTATATCCTAAACGACAACAAAGCCGCACATCATGCCATGCGCGTTGCCTGCGGACTCGATTCCATGGTCGTCGGTGAACCACAGATTCTAGGCCAGTTTAAGGAATGTTTCGACCAGGCGCGCCAGTTCGGTACGCTAGGTGGGGAGTTAGATCATCTGTCACAGACCAGCTTTCGAGTAGCCAAAAAGGTGCGCACGGAAACGGCTATCGGAGAGAACTCTGTTTCCGTTGCTGCTACGTCTGTAACTCTGGCCCAACAGCTATTCTCAGATCTTTCGGATTGCAACATTCTTCTCATTGGCGCCGGGGAAACCTCTGAACTGGTTGGCCGCCATCTCGTCAGCGCCGGTATTAAACACATTACGGTGGCCAACCGCACGATTGAGAATGCCCGGCAACTGGCGCACGAACTTGGCGGTTCAGCGATCGACCTGCAAAGCATTCCTGTAAGATTACCGGAGACGGACATCGTCATCGCTGCCACTGCTGCGCAATTGCCTATCCTTGGCAAAGGAACGGTAGAGCGTGCCCTTAAATCCAGAAAACATCGGCCCATCCTGATGGTTGATCTGGCCGTACCTAGGGACATAGAACCCGAGGTCAGCGAGTTGCGCGACATCTACCTTTATAGCGTTGATGACCTGCAACAAATCGTGGATACCAACCTAAACAGTCGCCAGGAAGCAGCACAAAAAGCAGAATCCATCCTGATCGAGGAGATTTCCAGCTATCGCACCCGGCACCAAACAAAAGGCGCAGCAGCAAAACTCGTCAAATTTCGAGACCACCACAACAACATCAAGACCCAGGAACTTGAGCGAGCCATTGCAAGGCTGCAGAAAGGCGCCGAGCCAACTGAAGTACTGACACAACTTGCTAATCAGCTGACCAACAAGATAATACACATCCCGAGCGTGCAGCTTAAAGCTGCTATCGATGACGACGCCGAAGACCTCGTGGCCATCATCTCTGCCCTGTACAAACTGGACGACAACGTTGAATAAGTCCCTGAAGTTAAAGCTGGATCAGCTGCTCGACCGTTACGAAGACCTGAGCGGCCTGCTCAGTGACGGTGATGTGATCTCTGATCAGAACCGTTTCCGAAGCTATTCGAAAGAGTATGCGGATATCGAACCTGTGGTTATGTGTTTCAGGCAATTCGAATCACAGTCAGCAGAACTCGAAGATGCACAGCTAATGTCAAAAGATCCCGATAATGAGATTCGGGAAATGGCAGAAATGGAAATTGGCGAGCTGAAGGAATCTCTCGAAGTTCTGGATAGCAGACTGCAGAAGCTCCTTCTTCCAAAAGATCCCCACGACGCAAATAACGTCTTCCTCGAGATACGGGCCGGGACCGGCGGCGATGAAGCGGCTATTTTTGCCGGGGACTTGTTTCGCATGTACACCCGCTTTGCGGAAACACAAAACTGGAAGATGGAAATACTCAACGAACGCCACGGTGACCACGGTGGCTACAAGGAAGTCATCGCCAGGGTCGATGGCAAAGATGCTTTCGGCAAGATGAAATTTGAATCCGGCGCGCATCGGGTACAGCGTGTCCCCCAGACTGAATCCCAGGGCCGTGTACATACCTCAGCCTGCACAGTCGCGGTCCTTCCTGAACTTGATGATATCGAAGCCATCGAGATCGAAAAGGGTGACTTGAGAGTCGATACCTATCGAGCGTCGGGAGCAGGT
>JABBBA010000112.1 GCA_018607685.1 K189A clade bacterium
TCTGAATGACAAACTGTTAGTGACTCTGGAAGGTAAGCAGTGGTTTGATTTGACCGCGTTCGCTGATCTGCTGGGTCAACCCTACGTAGTTGATCGTGAAGCGGGCGTTTGGAGTTTTGCTGAGATGCCGGCAAAACGTCAAAACATGATGGTCGATGCTATGGCACCGAATTTCGAAGTCACGGACCGGAAAGGTAACGTGATCAGAATGGCAGACCTTAAAGGCAAGAAGGCGTTGATCGTGACCTGGTCCTCATGGTGAGGATGCTTCCTTGACGTGCCCGTGTGGCAACAAGTCTATGAAGAAATAAACGATCCAAATTTTGTCATTATCTGTGCAGCCGAGGACACCGGTGGTGAAGCGGCAGCGGGACCCATTTTTGATGCGGCCAATGCAACCTTTATCCAGGTTGTAGATGCAGACCACATTATCAGCAGCGCGTTTAACTTTGTGAACGTTCCCTCATCTGCCTGGATCGATGAAGAAGGCAGGATCGTTCGAATTGACGAGGGGACCTATTCAAAAACCCACGCCATCGGCGAAGGTGAACAGGCGATTACCTTTGGTAATGATGTTTACACACCAGCCCTTAAGGACTGGGTTGCTAATGGCGCCGAGAGTGAGTTTGTCCAGTCAGCAGAAACGGTAACCGGCAATATTCGTGAACACAGTTTTGATCAGCTGAAAGCGGATGCTGCTTTTCGCCTGGCGAACCTGTTTCGTGCTCACGGACAAAAAGAAAAGTCCGATGACTATTGGGAGATGGCCCGGGATTTAAACCCTGACAGCATCAACTTTATTCGACAGAATCTGACTCTGACAGAGGAAGGGTCTGCTGGTGAAACCTTCATGCAGGTAATGGGGGAGTACGCCAGCCAGGGCAGAGAGTATTACCGCCCGCTCGATATCGAACCGAAGTAGCTGATGGATTGATGGCCTGCGGTGTTACTGGCACTAACACCGCGTGGCTTGAATCTCCGCTAAACTATCTGCACTAATCACCGTTAGTTCCTCTGAGCTGGCTATTGCCTTGTGCAGGAAACGTTTTGATTAAGGAGTAAATGTTGCCTACTCATCCCTTTACGAGGCCCCGAGGAAGGATTGAGGTCATAGAGGTTCAATCTGAAGCTCTGAAAAATAACCTGTTGGGAGATCCGCCGGACCGTAGCGTCGCGGTATATCTGCCGGAAGGCTATGACCAATCGTCTGATGACTACCCACTGATGGTCGATATTGTGGGATTTACTGGTAGTGGGTTTGGCCACGTAGGCTGGAAAGCCTTTCAGGAAAACGTTCCGCAACAGATCGACAGGTTGATTGCCAGTGGTGCAATGGGGCCGGTTATTGTGGCGTTCCCCGACTGTTTTACGTCCCTTGGAGGTAACCAATACATTAACTCAGCGGCAATGGGTAACTGGGAGGATTATCTGTGTGATGAAATGGTCCCGGTGCTAGAGAACAGGTTTAGAATCAGGCAGGGGCGTGACCACCGCGCTATCTTCGGTAAATCTTCCGGCGGCTATGGATCGCTGGTTCATGGGCTGCTTCACGCAGACACCTGGGCTGCTATCGCCTGTCATTCCGGGGATCTGGATTTTGAATTGTGCTATCGGGGGGATTTTCCCGGCGTCCTTCGCGCGCTTTCGACTTATGATCACAACATTCGTGCCTATATTGAGAAAATTCATAAGGGCAAGAAGGTCCAGGGTCATGATTTTCATAACCTGATGATGCTGGCCATGGCGGCAACCTATGATCCCGATCCGGAGTCTCCCTATGGCGTTCGGCTACCGGTGACGACGGACACCTGTGAAATGATCGAGGAACGGTGGCTCAACTGGCTTGCCTGGGATCCTGTCAGGATGGTTGATCATATCGAGGCCCAGCAGAATCTAAAAAGCCTGAAAGGCCTGTTTATAGACTGTGGCTCAAAGGACCAGTATAACCTGGTGTATGGCGCCAGGCAGCTTAGCCGGAAGCTGCAGTTGTTAGGCATCGACCATCGATATGAAGAGTTTCCAGATAACCACTCGACCGTTGACTATCGAATGGATATCTCCTTGCCTTATTTATATGAAGCTATCCAATAATAATGAAAACAAAAAATTGCAGGAGTACAAGTATGAAAAACCAACGGAGCGTCTCGTTAATTGCGTTGATAGCACTCTTTTTGTCACTGAGTGCCTGGGCTCACGATGGTCCTCCATTGCCAGAGAATCGTGACCTCGATACGTTGATGACGGAATTTGGCTGGGACGTGAACATGGAAGTCACAACCCAGAAGATCACCGATGATCTTTATGTGTTGTTTGGCCTGGGTGGGAATATTGCGGTCAACATTGGTGAGGATGGAGTGTTCATTGTTGATGACCAGTTCCCCGTTGTGATGCCGAAGATTCGAAAAGCTATCGGCGAGTTGGGCGGCGATGGTATTGATTTCGCCGTCACCACCCATTGGCACTTCGATCATGCGGAAGGCAACCTGGCGCTAGGTCCCGCAGGCACCTGGCTGGTAGCCCATGAGAATTCTCGCGAAATGATGAAGACAGATCACGTGATCAACCTGGTCGTGGCTGCCTATGAGCAAAAAGCGTATCCCGAAAGTGCGTGGCCGGACATAACCTTTGATGACGACATGCAGTTTCATCTGAACGGCCAGACCATTGAATTGATGCACTTCGGACCTGCCCACACGACAGGTGATGCCGCGGTGATTTTCCGGGGTTCAAATGCCGTTCACCTGGGGGATGTTTTTAACAATGCCGGTTATCCGTTTATCGATGCAGGCAACGGTGGTGAACTGGAGGGGGTTATTGAATTCTGTGCGAAGACTCTGTTGCACATTGATGAAGATACAGTGGTCATCCCTGGGCATGGTCCGGTGACTGATTATCAGGCGCTCTCGGATTACGTGGAAATGCTCGTCGTTATTCGAGATCGAATGCTTGAGATGATAGATCAAGGAAAAACCCTGGAAGAGGTTTATGCAGCGAAACCGACCGCTGATTTCGACAAGAAGATGGGCGACAACACGGGTTTTATCAATCGCGCGTATATGAGCCTTACGCACAAACGAACGTACTAGCTTAGAAAAGGGCCAGAAGTTCTGGCCCTTCGCCTTAGTTCAAGATTAAACAGCGTCCATAATAGTAACGGTTGGTGCAGCGGCCAGGTAGTCACCAAGCTTGGCACTCTTTGCCTTGAATTCGTCAGACTTGCCATGAAGATCAAGCGCCGCCTGGTCCACATACTGCTCCATGACCACGTATGATCCGACTTCCTCCCTTGATCGATGTAAATCGTAGTAGTTGTTGCCGGGCTCCTTCTCAGCAACGATAGCCATCAGTTCTTTAAAGTTAGCTTCAAATTCTTCTATTTTGTCGGCTTGGATCTTTAGTGTTGCGAATATACCTACGGCCATGTGATGCTCCTGAATGAATAGTAAAGACGAAAAAAAGTAAGCCATTGTCTGTAGACCGGTAGCAACAAGTCAACTGCCAAATTCCCATGAGAGTCGTGAATGAATGAGAAGCTATTAGTTACAGGCATGTCCGGCCTGATTGGTACGGCCCTGCGCAATGAACTGGATAGTGATGTTGATTCTGTCTATTTGTTGTCGGCCTTGAACCGCAGGGTCGTTCCTGGAATTCCGACGACCCAGGCCGACTTGGCTGATTTTGACGCGATGTGCATTGCGTTTGAAGGCATAGACACGGTTGTCCATTTGGCCGCTGTTATCCACGACGGTGTTGGCTGGGAGTCGCTCCTTGCGACCAATGTGGTTGGTACTCGTAACGTATTCGAGGCGGCCAGGAAGGCCGGGGTGAAAAGGGTCATTTTCACCAGCAGCGGAGCCACCGTGGCTGGATGGGAGAAAGTCGAGCCCTATTCGAGCCTGGTGTCGGGGCGCTACGAGCAGGTCCCGGATGAGTTGCCATTGATCAATGAATCCATGGCGACGCGGCCTGCGAATATGTATGCCTCTACCAAGGTCTGGGGTGAATCAATTGCCCGCCATTATGCAGACAATCATGGCCTGGAGGTGATCTCACTCCGAATCGGATTCGCCAACCAGGCTGACAAACCTGAAAACCCACGACAGATGTCGGTCTGGAATAGTCACCGGGATGTTGTCCAGGCGATCATCCTGTCGATAAAACATCAAATGACAGAGCGATACGAGTGTTTTTTCATTCTCTCGGATAACCAATACGGTTATCGGGACCTTTCTCGGGCCAGGTCTATTCTGGGCTTCACACCGTTTGATAGTGCGGACAATAGTGCGGACAGTAGTGCCGACAGCTGACCATTGCTTACAAGACATGGAAAGTGCAGAATCCGCGTCTTTTCCAGAGTCAGTAACGGTCTTGATTAGCTCTTCTTTTGATTCAGTACGAAACGTCGTTGTGATGAAAATCTCAGGTAGTATCAGCGTTGCTGAGCTGGTCGCTGAATATGACACAATATTCAACCATCCGGATTTCCAAACCAACATGCATGCCATATGGGATCTGTCGGGCCTGAACCTGACCCAGATTCCCCTCGGTGATGTTCGCCAGTTGCCTGGTGAATTACGCAAGTATATGGATAGACGGGGAGACCACTACAAAGCGGCTATTGTGGTTGGCAGTGGCGTCGACTACCAGTTGCTGAGACTTTACGTGACCATTCTCAGGCTGATTGGCACAAATATGAAATTAAGGCTTCATCGTTCCCTCGAAGATGCCTACCAGTGGATTGGGGAGTAATGTAGATATGTTGGATTTTCCAAAACCGGAAATGATTCAGGTAGGAGAAGTCGAGCTTGAAGT
>JABBBA010000098.1 GCA_018607685.1 K189A clade bacterium
GCCTGTAACTTTCTTAACTGCTCAGGGTGTTTGAGCAACAGATACATGCCATTGCCAATCAGCCGTGTTGTCGTTTCATGCCCGGCCACCAGTAGCAAGGCACAAGTCGAATATAATTCCTCCGCTGTCAATCGGTCGCCTTCCTCCTCAGCTTGAATCAGCCGACTGATCATCGCCTGATCAGGGTTCTCCCTTTTAACTTCGATGACTTCCCTGAAGTAGTTATTGAGCCCTTCGTTCGCAATGGCGCCACGTTCCATCTTTTCATCGTCACCAATGGCCGTGAGTCCGAGCAAGTCCTCAGACAACTTCTGAAATCTAGGCAGATCTGCTTCAGGCAACCCAAGCAGCTCTGCGATAACGATAGCAGGCAGGGGTTTCGCCAACTGCTGGACCACGTCGAATTGGCCGCTGACGGGATCATATTCATCCAGACACCGCCTGACGATTGACACAATCCCAGGTTCCATAGACAGAACGAATTTGTGCAGAAAGCCCTGGGATACCAGCTTGCGCAATCTGGTGTGGTCGGGCGGATCAATATTGAGCAACGTTGGGTTATCCAGAAAGACTACCGGTCGCCCCCCGGAGGCTAGCCGCAAGACGCGAGAGACGAACTTATTCTTCCTGATGTCACTGCCAAACCTCTGGTCCCTGAACAGCGCCTGGGCTTCTTCAAAACCAAGCACCATCCAGCCACGCTGGCTGTAGCTTCGCAGAATACCGCCGCGGTCTCGAAGTACTTTGAAGGCTCGATCAGGTTCTTCGACTTCTTCTTCGAAAGTAAAGCCTGATTGGCTGCCAGCAACGTAGTGGTCCACTTTGCGCAGAATGGCTAACGCAACCTGTCCCATGATCTGGAGCAATCTTCTTTTCATGCCTGCCACCTCACTATTACCCCATAACCCTAGCTTATTTACTTGAAAGGCGACAACTTAACGATGCTAGAATTGTAGCCAACTACAGACAGTGGATCCTTGTATGAAAGAGATGATTGAGGAACTTAGTAAGCCCTCCGACCCTTCACTCGCGCCTGGCGAGGCTAGATCCCCGGGCCGTTCGGTCGAGGAACTTCTCAGTACGGAAGATAGCGCGAACGAACCCGGATTGATGGCAAACAGTTATCAGTTCCTGGGCGATCAGGATCTGCCATTTTCTCGCTACACCAGCCCGGAATTCTACGACCTGGAGATGAAACATCTCTGGCCAAAGGTCTGGCAGTGGGCTTGCCGCGAGGAGCATATCCCGAAACCCGGTGATTTCCAGGTTTATGATGTTGGCCCATATAGCGCGATTGTTGTCAGAGGTATGGACAACGAAATCCGCGCATTCGTGAACTCATGCCCTCACAGAGGCATGCAGTTCGCCGACGCCGGTTCGTCAGGTTCTGGAAAACAGTTTTTACGTTGCCCATTCCACGGCATGTCCTGGAATCTGGATGGCAGCTTGAAAGAGATCCCCTGTCGCTGGGACTTCCCGCACGTTAAGGACGATGAGTTTGGCCTGACTGAAATTCCCAGCGGGGTCTGGGGCGGCTTTGTCTTCATTAATTTCGACGAAGATTGTGAGCCACTAACCGATTTTTTGGAGGTACTACCGGAGCACTTCAAGGATTGGGGCCTGGAAGACCGTTACGTTGCAATCCACACGTACAAGGAGTTACCCGGTAACTGGAAAATGTGCATGGAAGGCTTTCTTGAAGCATTTCATGTTCTGGCGACCCACCCGGAAGGACTAAGAACATCATCCTGGGCCAATACTCAGTACGATGTTTTTGGTAAAAACGTCAGCAGATTCCTGCAGAACCTTTCTACGGGCAACCCACACATGGATCAGTCGGAAGCCGAGATCTATGGTGAGTTAGGCAACAATCCAGACGATCTACCAGAGGGTAAATCAGCCCGCGAACAACATGCTGACAACCTCCGAAGCGCCATGGGGCAGGCTTTAGACGTCGACCTCTCCGAGGTAAGCACCTCTATCATGCTGGACTCAATTGAGTATCACCTCTTCCCCAATGCCTGCTTCTTTCCGGGCATCCAGATACCCCTGATCTATCGGTTCCGTCCGACGTCGGTCGGCACCTGCGTTCACGAGATCATGATTCTGCAACCGGTACCTAAAAGCGGCGAACGTCCGGCCCCCGCCGAAGTGTCGAAATTGTCGATTGAAGATTCGTACAAGAAGGTTGAAGGGTTCGCTCTTGCGCACGTTCTGGATCAGGACACGGAGAATTTCCACAGGCAATGGCGGGGAATGAATGCATCATTCAAACAGGGCCAGACACTGGGTAACTACCAGGAAGTCAGGATAAGAAACTTACACAACACACTGGATGAATACCTGAACACCTGAATATCTGGACCCATGGTATCTATGGCGCCTCAATACCGGCGCCTGGATACCTGAACATTCAATGATCTAGCCAAGATACTCAAACGAAGGATCATCCGGGTCATGAGTTGCCCTGGAAATCGGTACCAGTGACTGGTTGTTGTCGAAATCTTCTGACATCGCCGCATCCTGATGCCAGGTCATGACGATCTGCCGGTACTTGATCTTCCAGACGTCACCCCGCTTTTCCATTCGATCGAGATAACGGCCGATGTAGGTCATCTCGGTATCGTCTGGTCTGCGATGGTGGGCCGTCAGGTACGATTCTACGTTAGCTTCACTACCCTCAATCCTGATCAGCGTATTTGATATCTGGTGCTGGGTGTTCACGAAGTTTCTCAGCCCATTGGGCAATGCATCGCAAAATGGATGAGCGGGTCCTTTGTACCCGCCATAGTCCAGCTCGGAGTCTTCCCAGCAGGCCGACTTCAATATTTCAGCGTCGGCACGATCGACCCCACGCGCGTAGGTGTGAATGATTTCAATAATCGCCAGCCGATCTGCCATTTCTTCAAGATTCGGAACCTGTCCAACTTCTGCCATTGCTATACTCCTGTCCTGTCTGCTTCCTGGACTGTGATTGAATCCATATCGACGAAAAGTCCATTGCGATTAGCAATGACTTCGCCCCCACCGTCTACAACAAATACCGCCCCGTTTACAAAACCTGCTTCATCAGAAGAAAGAAAGGTAACCGCATTGGCGATGTCTTCCACCCGGCCACCACGCCCCATGGGATTGTCACCGCCAATCACTTTTGTCGCTTCTTCGAGATTGTTATGGTCCCCCACCGTTAAACGCGCAGTCAAACCAGTTACCGTACCGCCTGGACAGATGACATTACAACGGATGCCTTTGGGTCCAAGTTCCGGCGCCACTGACTGGCTAAGACCGATGACCGCATGCTTGGCCGCTGTATAGACATGCGGCCCTAATCCGGCTCGAACACCGGCCGTCGATGCCGTATTGATGATCACTCCGCTGCCCTTCGGTGACATGACCCGGGTCGCATGCTTGATACCAAAAAAGACGCTCGACAGGAGGACATCCATCGTCCGGTGCCATCCCTCGGCGCTAATCTCTGCAATGGGACCCACGCTGCCAAGAATGCCTGCATTGTTAAACATGATATCCAGCTGTCCATAGGTTGCCACTGCAAGATCAACTACCGCCGCTACCTGTTCCTCCACCGCCACATCCGCTCTGGTAGCGATACAGCCGCCACCGAGCTCCGCAGCAATCGCCTGGGCTCGCTCCAGTTGCAGATCCGCTATGACACACCTGGCGCCCTCCGCGACAAACTTCCTGGCGGTTCCTTCACCGATGCCGCTGGCACCGCCCGTTATCACCGCAACCTTACCTTCCAGTCTTCCCGTCACATATCCTCCACTCGTCAATAATGAATCCACCCCGACTCAATGTCCTTGCCGGCGCCCCTATCTCTCGTGATACTAGAGTGCACAGAATCCATTGGCAAACCACACTGACGGAGAGACCGACATGATCAGACTCGTATTCGCACTAAGAAGGAAACCAGGCATGACCCGGGAAGCGTTCCAGGAATACTGGCTGACCCGGCACGCTCCCCTGGTGGCAAGCTTCGGCACAGATCTGGACATTCATCGCTATGTTCAGACCCATACCCTGACTGATCCGGCCAATGAAACCGCGCAGAAAGCGAGAGGTGAAATGGAGCCGGAGTATGACGGCGTAGCGGAGCTCTGGTGGAAATCCGAAAAAGAGCTGGAGCAGACCCTGCAAACGAAACCTGCACAGCAGGCTGGTGCGGCATTACTTGAAGACGAGGCCAAATTCATTGACCTGCCCAATTCGCCACTATGGTTCGCCTATGAGTATCCACAAATTAACCCGGTCCCGGAGGATATCCTGGCAAAACCCAAATCCAACGTCGTCCGGATATTTTTCCCACTACGCCACCAATCTCACCTCAGCGAGGAAGAAGCCCGTCATTACTGGCTAACCCACCATGGCCCGATCGTCCGGTCCCATGGCGCGGCGAGTGGCACACTCTGTTATCGGCAGGTACACCGTGCAAATTCTACCCTGGATTCAGATCTACGGGCCGCAAGGGGAACCGTCGCTGAACCCTATCTAGGTCATGCTGAGGCATGGGCCGACCGCGGCATCGCACCCAGGACGGACGAGGCCCGGCGCGCCAATGCAGCTTTTATTGAAGACGAGAACAACTTTATCGATATGAAGCGGTCAACCATCTTCTTCGGCAAGGAACACACAATCATTGATAAACGATAGCCGCGGGTCCGAATTTACATTTCCCTACTTTATTCCTGCCTAAAAACCCGTAGCATACGCATTCTTTAGGATTATCGAGCTGATTCACATGAGATTTTTGAGACTAATTACACTACTTGTTGCCGCAAATATGTT
>JABBBA010000051.1 GCA_018607685.1 K189A clade bacterium
ATAAGAGACAGCCCTACGACTCGGTTTTGCTTGACCTGAACATGCCCAATGGCACCGGGTACGATGTGATTGATCATGTTGTGAACGCCAGGATCGACGTCAAGATCATTGTCGTCAGCGGCAATACTGATTTTGAATCTACGCGGAACGCATTAAAAAAAGGTGCTTACGACTTTCTTAAGAAACCATATTTGCCGGACGAACTTCTGGCAACGGTCAAAAATGCTACCAGCACAAAACAACTGGAAATCACTAACGAAAATATCCAGCAAAAGCTCGAAGAGAGCGAACACCTACATCGATTTATTGTCGACCATTCACCCGACATCGTGTTTATGCTCGACGAGGATGGGAAGTTCACCTTCCTGAATGATACCGTCTACCAGACGCTGGGCTTCGAACGAAACGAACTTATTGGCCAGCACTATTCAAAGCTGGTTTCCAACTCCAACAAAGAACTCGCCAAACATGTCTTCGCTGAACGCCGTACCGGGCACCGGAAATCGCACAATGTTGAGCTAAAACTCCTGTGCAAGGACGATTCCGAACATCGTTATTTCGACACGACGTCAATGTCGATTGACCTCGACTCCGCCAGCCTCAAAGGTGGAACCTACGGCGTCGCCAGGGATGTCACGGAGAAGAAACAGGCCCAGGAGATGATCAACTACCAGGCCTACCACGACACACTGACCAAGCTACCCAACAGGGTGTTGATGGAAGATCGACTTAGCCTGGCGATGACCCAGGCGCTTCGAAACGGACAGAAGCTTGCCGTCATGTTCCTTGACCTGGACAGGTTCAAGTGGGTTAACGATACGCTCGGGCACGCCGTCGGCGACCGACTGCTGCAATCCGTTTCGCATAGATTGGAAGGCTGTCTGCGAAAAGGCGACACACTGGCAAGATTTGGCGGTGATGAGTTTGCGCTTATCCTGCCAAACGTAAACCAGGAAGAAGACGCCGAAATCATCGCCCAGAAAATCCTGGAGGTATTCAAGGAACCACTCCGCATTGAAGAGCACGACCTTTACGTTACATCCAGTATTGGCATCGCCCTGTACCCCGAATCAGGGAGCACTATTGAAGCGTTAATTGCATCAGCAGACCTTGCGATGTACAGCGTTAAAGACCGAGGCAAGAACGGCTATGAGTTCTTTCACCCCTCAATGAACGAAGCCTCGAATGCGCGCCTCAATACTGAAAGAGAGCTACGTAAGGCCCTGACCACCGACCACATCAAGGTTTGCTACCAGCCCCAGGTGAATGCCATCACCGAAAAGTTGGTGGGATTCGAAGCGCTGGTGCGATGGGAACACCCTACCGACGGACTCATTTACCCCGATGACTTTATACCCATCGCAGAAGAAACGGGCCTCATTCTGGAACTGGGACGGTATGTACTGGATCGCGCCTGCTCTGACGTGCAAAAGTGGCGCAATGAAGGCATGAAAGATGTCCGGGTCTCTATCAATTTTTCAGGTATGCAGGTCGAACAGGACAGCTTTATTGAAGAAGTCCTCTCTGCGCTGAGCAAATACGATCTGCCTGGCAGCGCACTTGAAGTCGAGATTACAGAAAACGTCATCATGAATGACATGTCGAGTGCGATCCTTAAATTACGCGAACTGGCGAGCCACGACATCAAGGTCGCCATTGATGATTTCGGGACCGGTTACTCATCGCTCAGCTATCTCCAGCAGTTCCCCATCAACACGCTAAAAATTGATAAAAGCTTCATCAGTTCAATCGAGGAGAGCGGCGAGGCATCTTCAATCGTCGATGCCATCGTGGCTATGGCGAAGGGCTTAAAGTTAGGCCTGATCGCCGAAGGCGTTGAGACTGACCCGCAACTGGAATACCTTAAGCGCCTTGGATGCGAGTCTATTCAGGGATACCTGTTCGGTAAGGCGGAGGGTGTTGAACGAACAACGGAAATTCTTGACCGGGTAGAACGCGGTGACTTAATGAGAAACCTGACCTAGGCCTGCGTCTCGAAATGAAAAACTCGACCGGAGCCATATCTAAAGCTGGTTAGCTCGCCCGAGCCACTTGTGCATCGTCATCTGCATACGCCAGATTTTGGCCGGCTGGTATAACGTTTCGCGCATAAAACTATCCGGCTGCATCAGGTTTCTTACCCTCAGGCTGCAATCCAGGTCCTTGCAAACAACGTTGCCCAGAGTATGCCGCCCTTCACTGCCTCTTACCGATACTGTGAACATGGCGGTCCCATTTGCTTTGTGTACATGATGGCACCAGGAACACATTTCCATCCTTGGTTTTTTTGCCCTTCGTTTCTCCCGGGTCATCCGGATACCGCGAAGCTGGCCATCATTTGGTGACTGCAGCACAACGAAGCCAAGATGTCCTGATGGGTGTACCCAGCCAAAGTAATCGAGCACTGACCAATGCACATCTTTAAGGTCAGGGATATGCAGATCTTCATCTGCATCGAAGGCTGCGGTAAGTTGTTCCCGATCAAGAGGTAGCATGGGTAAACCATATCATTCCGTTCGCTGAACTGTACATATAGTCAACCTGTTCGTGACGAACTTTTTCTGGTCTGATAGTCCCATGACGACACCCTCTAGTTCCAATGACCGCATCGTTCCACTGTCCAGCAAGTTCGCATTTGGCATTGGTCAATATGCAGAGGGATTGAAGAACACTGCATTCTCCCTGTTCATCCTGTTCTACTACAATCAGGTACTGGGCTTATCCGGCACGCTTGCAGGTGCCGCACTTTTCATTGCACTGTTGTTCGACGCCGTCACAGACCCGCTCGCGGGATCTCTTTCTGACAACTTCAAATCCAAGCTGGGCAGGCGCCATCCCTTCATGTATCTGTCCGCGGTACCACTTGCGCTCGCTTTCGTTGGTCTTTTTTCGCCTCCCGAATCAATGGGACAGTTTGGCCTGTTTGCCTGGCTCACTATCTTTGCCATCCTGACCCGAGGTGCCATGACGCTGTACCACGTGCCCCACCTCGCGCTAGGGGCGGAGCTGACTGAGAATTTTCATGAACGTACAAAAGTCGTTGCCTTTAGACAATTCTTTGGCACCTTTGGTAATGCTTCCGCCGTGGTTATCGGACTGGGTTATTTCTTCGCTGATTCCCAGGGCGGCCGACTCGGTATTGAGAACTACACGCCCTACGCAATTACCCTCGCCATTCTGATGGTGATCACCATCTGGTATTCGGCCTACGGCACACAAAAAGAAATACCACACCTAAGCGTGCCCCCCGAGAAGCCTCCAATGAGTATCGGGAAACGACTAGTTCAGGAAGCGAAGGACGCCTTTACCAACCGGTCTTTCCGATGGCTATTTTTTGGCGTGCTGATTGTTTTCGTGATGTCTGGTGTTAATAACGCATTGGACCTGTATATGTTCCAGTACTTCTGGGAGCTTACCGGCGTTCAGATGCTCTGGGCGCAGGTAGCCCTGATGGTCGGTCTGATGTGCGGCGTTTTTCTCACGACAACACTGCACCGCTACACCGACAAGAAATTTGGCGTGATACTGGGAACTGGCTCCTGGGCTGTTGTACAGGTGATCCCCGTGGTGCTAAGACTCACTGGCTATTTCCCTGAGAATGGCGACCCTCTACTGGTGAATATCCTTGTCACACTCAAGTTCCTGCAGGGGATTCTACTTCAGCAGTCACTGGTGTCGTTTGGTTCGATGATGGCGGATGTTACTGATGAGCACGAATACCAGAGTGGTATAAGGCAGGAGGGGATCTTCTTCGGCGCCATCGCTTTTTCAGCCAAGGCCACTTCAGGTTTCGGGAGTTTTATTGGTGGGCTAGGACTGGATATTATCAAATGGCCAACGGGCCCAAGCATCAAAACAGCAGCGGATATACCTCCTGAGACACTGGTTAATTTGGGCCTGCTATACGGTCCTATCGTCGCAGCGTTCGCGATTGTTTCGCTCTGGTGCTTCTCGCACTACCACCTCACCAAAGAACGACATTCAGAGATACTGCAGGTACTAAGAAAACGAAGGGCGACTACCTCATCTACTCCGGACTAAGCGTTTTAACACGAGGGGTATCTTGTCGTGATGCACCCTGGTCCTTCAGTTTTTCATAGACATCAGACAGCGCTTCAACGAGCACCGGGTCATCTTTCTTTAACCTGGTAGCACGTTCAAGGTTAGCCCTCGCACCTTCAAAGTCACCGGTCTGAATCTGCATCCGCGCAACCTGAAGATGGTAATAAGGGTTGCGGCGGTAATACCGGCTGACCCTTCGCAGGTAAATATCCGCTTCACTCTCCCGACCTTCCAGCAGGTAAAACCGGGTCAGGTTGGAGAGCGCTGAATAATTATCCCTACTCAATGACAGGGCACGCCGGTAACTTGCTTCAGCTAGTTGACTGTCTCCCTTTCGACGATAGGCTGTCCCCAGGTTACTCCAGGTGTTTGAATTTTTTGGCCATAGCTTGAGCGACTGGAGCGATTTGTAGACGCTAGCATCAAGGTCGCCGGTCACGATGGCCTCTACAGCAAGGTTCCCGTAATACAATGCCAGCGCCTGCTCATCAGTCACTCTTGTGCTTGGACCACGCTCACCAATGAACTGCGCCAAAAAATCCACCACGTATTTACTGCTACCAAGGTTACCCGCCGCGACGATATGTTCATACCGGATCATCGTCTCGCCCTCGTGGGTCCAGCTGGGCTCGACCACAACGGTCTCGAAATGGCTGTCAAAATTCAGGTGACGAGCTGCTGCAACGAACAGAATACTCATCGAAAGGCAGTTACCATGACCCGCCATAAAC
>JABBBA010000372.1:0-2082 GCA_018607685.1 K189A clade bacterium
GTATAGATTAAGGCGTGATATCAAGGAATCAAGGAATCAAGGAATGGACACAAGGAATGGACACACACTTTTCGTGTCTTACAACAACCACGAGATCTCGCACCTACAACATAAGAAATCTCTCGCACGAAATGTCGTATCTACCCCAACCCGCGACCAACATTTCACGCCACAATGCATCCATGGCAACACCAAGAAACCAACTAGTTGATCAGGGCTATCCAATGCATTACCACCTGGTCTCCAGGTGCGTCCGCAGAAGCTGGCTATGCGGTGTCGATCGACAATCACGCAAAGACTACGAGCACCGCAAAGACTGGTTGGAAGAGCGCATACACCATTTAGCAAAATACTTTGCAGTTGCTATCGATGCGTATGCCATCATGAGCAACCACTTTCATCTTGTCGTTTATTTTGATCCACAGGAATGTAATCGCTGGTCAGATCAAGAAGTTGCCGATCGCTGGCTCGCTGTGTTTCCACCGCGCATGAGTGATCAATCTGCAGTAGACCAACAAGCCATCTTAAACTTACATCGGGATATCCTCCTGCAGACACCCGAAAAGATTTTGCATGCCAGGCAGACGCTGGGGTCACTCTCAATGTTTATGAAACACCTCAAACAACCAGTGGCCTATCAAGCGAATAAAGAAGATCGTTGCTCGGGTCATTTCTTCGAAGGTCGATTCTATTCAGGAGCATTGCTGGATGAAAATGCCGTTATAGCTGCCATGGCTTATGTCGATCTCAACCCCATCAGAGCAAGAATCGTAAAACACATAGATGAGTATAAAGCTGCCTCTGGCTTTAAACGCTCGCAGGTCGCGATCAATAGCCCTAAACGCCTGGAGGCGGCTATTGAACCTTTAGTCTCAGGCCTCATCGGGCCGCGGCCTCCCCTGGCGACAACGTTGGTGCAGTTCATGGATATCCTTGAAAGGGTGGAACGTGACTATAAAGGACCAAACTCAGCCGACAAGACAAGTCTCTGGTTTGATCGGGTAGCTGCTCTTAAAAAGCGCCAACGGGCATTTGGATCGATGGCTGCGTTAACTCACTGGAGAACGGACCGTGGCTGGTCAGTACCAGGCAGCCCTTTGCCTGCTGCTTAGGAAAACTCGCCAATTGCCATAGCTACACCTACCAGAAACCTCATTCAAACCCTTCCGACTAAATTCCCTCCCACTCGGACCTGTTCTACATTGTGAATAGTAAGTCTCTTTTAGACATCATTAACTGGAAGTGTGTGTCCCTTTGTTTTTTGACTGAGACTACATGTTGGAATACTGCCAATCGGATGAAGGCTATGATCACCGTAACAAGCTTAGGCATTCGTGGTCAGTCATCGCAGCCGCATGGCGCGCCACCTGCGCACTGACCCAGTCCTCGTCGCGCTGATCTTCGGTCGCCAGACCGCCGTTATTAACCACATAGCTCCACAAAACAAGAATAGCTTTGCGGTAATCCTCCAGTGCCTGTTCGTATCCGTAGCCTGTTACTCCGCAGGAATTCAGCGCATCCAGCCAACGTTTGATCAAAGTCTGCTCATGTTCACGACGCAGACCAATGTCGATATTGCCGCTTAGAAAGTAAGCAACATCGTGCATGCCTTTGCCACGAACGGACGCCTGCCAGTCGCAGCAGGCAACTTCGATAGTATGGCCCGTTGTTTTGAAAAACAAATTGTCCAAACGAAAATCGCCGTGGATCACGGTCCTTGGACCGTCATTAATCCATGACTGAATACCCGGAAGGGCTTCAAGGTACCCCTGCTTTGCATTCCGCAACTCCGGCGTCAGTAGATCACTGAAAACGTTAGAGAAATTTTCATAGTTAGCAGCGGTCCCCTCAAAAAGACCGTCAGACATAATTGAAGGATAACTGTTCGGCATCCATGCCAAACTCCCATCATCTACCTTGTGCCAGAACGCGGCATGTAGATCGGCAAGTGCATCCATCACCACCTCAGCTTCTTCGAGAGAGCAGCCAACAGCCTGATCTCCAGGCTTCCAATCAGATAAATCTTCCATCACCAACACAAACCGATCCGGTGTCGAACTTGCTGCCAGGTATGCCCTGGGT
>JABBBA010000372.1:2092-4788 GCA_018607685.1 K189A clade bacterium
GACCCATAATAACCCGGGCTGCATGCCCTGGGAATTCGCATTGGCCTGGATTCGGCTACATGCCGATAAAACTCTATTTCTCGTCGATAGTTATCGAAGGTAATGGCTACTTCACGGTTCTGCTTGTTTTCGGTAGGCAATTTGATCGCCACGCTGGCAGGTCCATCCCCTTCGGTGTAGGAGATAGTCGCACCGTACAAATCACTCATCATTCCGTGACCGATGCGGCGAGTTTGGATTGACCCTATGGTGACAGGGTGTTTACTTGTAGAAAGCACTTCGCTCAACCAGTCAGGTGTCACTTGTGCAATGCTTTCAGGAATACTAATACCCATAGAGTTGAGCCTTTTTGGTGACCGCCGACACATATTACACATGCCGAAGTTTGGGTTCCATTGCCGCGGTAAATTGTGGGATCATCATAATCAGTTGCGCACGAGCCACGTTTATTTTAGTCACCAGGAGGTATGTAAAAGATGGTCAGACCTGAAATTATTGAGCGCCAGAAAGAGCTCTCAAAAACACCCATACTGGAACGTATCGCTGCGATGAAAGATTCGTTGGTGGCCGCGGGTGATGAAGCACAGCAACTGCGTCACCTGCCAGCCTGGGCATCAAAAGAAATGGCTGATCAGGGTTTGTATCGCTACGCGTTACCCCGCGAACTGGGAGGGGAAGGGCTTTGTGCGAGAGAACAGATAGAAGTTATCGAGGCCGCATCAGCGATCGACGGCTCAGTAGGCTGGTGTACACAGATATCCTCGGAGATTAACGCACTGATTATCCGTCGAATGGATCCAGCATTAGCGCACAAAATATTTGACGACTGGGACGTGCTTGTCTGCTCAGGCCATGGTCCCGCCAATGGGCCTAACCCGGGGCGCGCTGCGCAACGTGATGGAGACGGCTGGCGATTGAACTATCAGGGTTCATTTGCCAGTGGCTGCCACAACGCAAACTGGAACTTCCTTATGGGCGCGATGACCCGCGATGAAACCACCGGCGAACCCGCGAACGCATCCTTCATGGTGCCGGTAGGTGAGTTCGAGATCATTGATACCTGGGATACAGGGGGCATGCGTGGCTCCGGTAGTCACGATGTGCGCATGACCGATTGTTATGTGCCACCTGAACACCTTCTGCCATTTCGGTCACTGGCACCCAGCGAAACCTGGGATAACCCTACCTTTAGGAACCCGACCCACGCTATCTACAATAAGGCGGCGGTCGCACTTGGGGTATGTCGCGGCGCAATAGATACCTTTATCGAACTGGCTCAGGAGAAGACGCCCTGGGGCACCGCCAACACGCTAAAAGATCAGCCACAAATTCAGTACCGGATAGGCGAAGCACAGGCAACATTATTGTCTGCACGAAGCTTCGTGATGGAAACCCAGGATCGTCTGGAGGAACATCTCGGCCCCCTACCAAAAGACGGGGGTAGAATGGAACCGGAATGGGAATATTTTTGGCCCGCGCTGCTTGCCTGCTCACATGCCGCACAATCTTCAAGAAAGGTCGTCAGTATGATTAACAACACTGCCGGCACCACAGGATGTCGAATGGATAGTCCGCTGGAGCGTCAGTTACGAGACGCACAACAGGCAGCTAACCACGCACTCATTTCCTACCGCCATTACGAGGATCTCGGCAAAACATTTGTCGGGCATGAGCCCCCCGAAGGATATATGCATCTATCCCGCGCCTAATATGTGCGGGTTAACCATTGGGCCGAAGCGAAACTTACAGGAGACCTTTTTCTCAGGTTGATTCGTGCCGTTTCATTCGCTGGGATTTTGCGGGTCACAATGATCGGTACACCACTCGGCGCGGGCGTCGCACACAGTAGCGATTTCGGCAGCCTTTACCAGCACTCCCCTGGATACGCAGATAAGTCTCATGAAGTATTTTTATCCCCTCATTCCGTTCATCGTCGGCTGGGCAATATTGCTGTTTACCGACACCTTTGTCGTGATTGGGTTTACCAACGGCGTCCTGCAGTTGATCCTGTTTACCCTGGTTGTGTGCATTCCCATCTGGCTCACGGGTCGAATGTCTTATGTGGATATTGGATGGCCGATCGGCCTAACCGTGATTGGTGCATTAACCTGGCTGCAAAGTGATGGCGAAGCCTTGCGTGTCGCTATTGTAAGTATCGCCTATCTGTTTGTCGGCAGCCGCATGGGCCTGGGTGCTTTGAAATTGTGGAGTGAGGGTCGCCTGAAAAAGGAGTTCCCTCGCTACCAGTATCAAAAGCAGCGCTGGCTGGATGCCGGTAAAACCAACACAGCATTGGCGATGCAGGTCGACGCTCTCTGGCAGGGATTAGCCAATGCCTCATTCCTGGCGATGCCTGCCTTCATCATCGCCGCCAATCCGAGTAAACACATCCATGCGATGGAGATCATTGGCTTACTGGTTTGGCTGGGTGCTTTCACGATGGAATCGGTGGCCGACATTCAAAAACTCGCTTTCCTGCAAGCCAGGAAAAAAGCCGGAGAGAGAAACAGCGTCTGTAACGTAGGCTTGTGGAAATACAGCCGACACCCGAATTATTTCGCGGAGTGGATGGTTTGGAACGGATTGGTTATTGCGGCGATTCCGTCCTGGTTTGCACTCTATGAAGCGGAGCCCTTCACTCTCTGTCTTTTACTCGGCGCAGGACTTTTGTTCGCGTCGTGGAAGATGTACAGCAC
>JABBBA010000288.1 GCA_018607685.1 K189A clade bacterium
AAAGAAAAGGCTGGGACTTTCGCTAAATGTGGCGTCCGTGTTCACCGCCAGAAACAGACATATCGTTGCCCTTGGTCACGCGAAAGACGCGTTGATTACAGCCAGAACCTTGTTAGTTGAACAGCGAGCGGGAGAGCTTGTGGCTGAGGAGCTAAGAGTTAGCCAGCAGCATCTTTCGGAAATAACCGGAGAGTTTACGGCCGACGACCTGCTGGGTGAGATATTTGGCAGTTTTTGCATAGGAAAGTAGGATAATGGGGAACGTGACTTTGGTAGTTCCATCCGTATACTTCCCGTCCCGTCATTTTCTATAAGACATCATTCCCCCCTTGAAGGGTAGATATCGTGAGTAACCAGAATCGCTTTGATGTAATCGTTGTTGGTGGCGGCCATGCCGGAACCGAGGCGGCCCTGGCCTCAGCACGAGCAGGTGCAGCGACACTATTATTGACCCAGAACATCGAAACGCTCGGTCAGATGTCCTGCAACCCTGCTATTGGCGGGATTGGCAAGAGTCATTTGGTCAAAGAAATAGATGCCCTGGGCGGTGCAATGGCGATTGCCGCTGATCGGGCCGGTATTCACTTCAGGGTACTCAATTCCAGAAAAGGCCCGGCGGTCAGGGCGACCAGAGCCCAGGCTGACCGCCAGCTATATCGGGTTGCTATCCGAAATATAATTGAAAATCAGCCAGGATTATCCATTTTCCAGCAATCCGTTGATGACCTGCACATTGAAAATGGAAGGGTCACAGGCGTGCTGACCAACATGGGGCTATCGTTTCATGCGCCCACTGTTGTGTTGACCGTAGGAACGTTTCTGGGTGGTTTGATTCATGTCGGTATGGATAAACAGGCAGGTGGCAGAGCCGGTGATGCGCCGTCCAACGCGCTGGCAGACAGGCTGCGGGAATTACCCTTTACGGTAGATCGGTTGAAAACCGGGACCCCGCCAAGAATTGATGGCAGATCGGTCGATTTTAGTGATTTGGAAGAACAGCCCGGTGATGAACCCCGCCCGGTCATGTCTTATCTTTCTACCCTGGCGGATCATCCGGAGCAGGTTTCCTGCTATATCACGCACACCAGTGAACAAACCCATGACATTATTCGCGGTGGTTTGGATCGCTCTCCGCTGTATTCCGGAGAAATAGAAGGTGTGGGGCCTCGCTATTGTCCCTCTATTGAGGACAAGGTCGTTCGCTTTTCGGACAAAAACTCACACCAGATATTTATTGAGCCAGAAGGGCTTAATACCCATGAACTTTATCCGAATGGTATCAGCACCAGCTTGCCCTATGACGTTCAGGTGAACCTGGTACGCACGATCAAAGGGTTTGAGAATGCCCACATCACCCGTCCTGGATACGCAATTGAATACGATTATTTTGAACCAAGAGAACTGCAGCCTAGTCTCCAAACACGCCATGTTGAAGGGTTGTACTTCGCAGGTCAGATAAACGGCACAACCGGGTATGAAGAAGCGGCTGCACAGGGACTGGTTGCTGGCCTCAACGCTGCCCGGCAATCCCAGGGTAAAGAGCCCTGGTGTCCGAAGCGTAGCGAGGCTTACATCGGAGTATTGATTGATGACCTTATTACCATGGGTACACGCGAACCTTATCGAATGTTCACATCACGCGCAGAATACCGCCTGATATTGAGGCAAGACAATGCCGACAGGCGCCTGACAGAAATGGGCCGCGAGCTCGGTATTGTCAGCGAGGACCGATGGACCCGTTATTGTGAGAAACGGGATCAGGTCGACCAGCTGGGTGGTGAAATGAAAAGTCGTTACATCCAGCCGGGTGATGTATCGGTTGAGTCTATGCTCGGAAAAAAACTCGCACGTGAGTATTCGTTATTCGATCTGGCGAAACGGCCGGAAGTTAAGGTTGTTGACCTGCTCAAGGCGATTGGACATGAAGCGTTACCCGAAGATGTTACCGAGCAGGTGGAGATTGACTGTAAATACCAGGGTTATATCACCAGACAACAGGATGAGATAGATCGCGTTAAATCACAGCAGGATTTTCCACTACCGGTTGATCTCGACTATGCCGTCATTCATGGACTCTCCAACGAAGTCATCCAGAAACTGAACCAGGTGAAACCAGCTACCCTGGGTCAGGCAGGAAGAATATCGGGCGTAACCCCAGCGGCCATTTCACTGTTGCTCATTCACCTAAAAAAACAGGGTAAGACCCAGGTTAGACAAAGCGCCTGATGAACCTGAAGGAAAAGATAGAGCGCGGCCTGGTCGCGTTGTCACTTGAATCTCACCTCGAGGTGACTGAAAAGCTGGAGCGATACCTTGCTCTTATTTCCAAATGGAACAAGGTCACGAACCTGACGTCGGTTGATAACCCGGAACAGATGGTAGTGGTACACCTACTGGATTCTCTTTCCGTTCAACCCCACCTTTCAGGTAGTCGCGTGCTGGATGTAGGTAGTGGTGCGGGTTTACCAGGTATACCCCTGGCGCTGATCAATGCAGACAAAGACTTTATACTGCTCGATTCTAACGGGAAGAAAACGCGATTTATTCTTCAGGCAACGATCGATTTGGGTATTAAGAACGTGGAAGTTGTTCAATCAAGAGCCCAGGATTTTGAGGGGGAGTTTGATCATGTTGTGTGTCGGGCGTTCACGAGTACCAGCGATTTTGTTAAGGCCTGTTCGCACCTGCTGGCACCAGCGGGAAACCTGCTTGCCATGAAGGGACCCGCTGAAAGCGAAGTGACACCGATACCTGGTTTTAAGCAGAGCGTTCATCGGCTGAATGTTCCAGGTTTACCTTCCGAGCGCTATTTAGTAGAGATCGCAAAATGACGGTGGTTCTGGCGATCGCCAATCAGAAGGGTGGTGTTGGAAAAACGACAACCAGCGTAAATCTGGCTGCTTCTCTTGCGAAAATGAATCGTCGGGTGCTGTTAGTTGATCTTGACCCACAGGGCAACACGACGATGGGTAGCGGCCTCGATAAATCAGACCTGAAGCAATCGGTCTACGATGTGCTGGTAGGTGATGTTCAAGCAGCTGACGCGATAGAGAATGCCGAGGCAGCGGGTTATGACTTGCTGGGTGCAAATGCTGATCTGACTGGCGCAGAGATTGAGCTTACAGAAATGGACCGTCGTGAATACAGGCTTCGCGAAGCCCTGCTTGGTGTTCGTGTCCGATATGACTTTATCATCATTGATTGCCCGCCCGCGCTTGGATTGCTAACGCTAAATGGGCTCGTGGCTGCAGACAGTGTCATCATTCCCATGCAATGTGAGTACTATGCACTTGAGGGATTATCTGCCTTGATGGATACCATCAATCGTTTGCAATCATCTCTTAATCCGAAGCTAACAATCGAAGGTCTGGTTCGCACCATGTATGATCCGCGTAACAGCCTGAGCCGTGAGGTGTCGCTGCAGTTGATTGATCATTTTGGCGATGCAGTCTACCGAACGATAATACCGAGAAATGTCCGTCTGGCTGAAGCACCTAGCTATGGCGTGCCAATTATTTTTTATGACAAATACTCCCGTGGAGCGAAAGCCTATTTAGCGCTGGCGGGTGAGGTGTTGCAAAAACACCCGGGCTCTTCCTGACAACGTTCAGTGAGCGCTTTAACTTCGAGGAATCCAGATAATGGTGGCTAAAAAAAGAGGCCTGGGTCGTGGCCTGGATGCATTGCTTCCGAAGCGGGAAAAAGCAGCTCCTTTGAAAACCGGTCTGGAAGAGGTCCCGATAGAATTTATTCAGGCGGGAAAGTATCAGCCGAGAACCTATTTTGCTGATGAATCGATAGCAGAGCTGAGTGACTCTATTAAAGCTCAGGGAATGATACAGCCAATTATTCTGCGGCCCATTGCAGATGACCGTTATGAGATCATCGCGGGAGAAAGGCGTTGGCGAGCCGCGCAACTGGCGGGATTGGAAAAAGTACCAGCGGTTATTCGAACGGTTGATGATGAGTCAGCCCTGGCGATGTCCCTGATCGAGAATATCCAGAGGGAAGACCTAAACCCCCTGGAAGAGGCAACTGCCCTGCAACGGCTCATAGATGAATTCCAATTCACTCATCAGGAGGTGGCGGACGCGGTAGGGAAATCTCGCAGTGCGGTGACCAATACCCTGAGATTGACTCATTTAGCGGCGCCGGTGGCCGAAATGCTGGTGGCAGGAGACCTGGAAATGGGTCACGCCCGCGCTCTGCTGACGCTGGTGACCACCGATCAGGTCGAGGTTGCCAGGCAGGTGGTTGCCAGAGGGCTAAATGTTAGACAGACCGAAGAACTGGTCCGGAACGCAGGTAAAACGGCGCCCACCTCAAGTGGAAAGCCGCACCAGGATGCTGACACAAGACGGCTTGAGCAAAATCTTGGTCAAACCCTGGGTCAGCCCGTTCAGATTAAGCACACCAGGAAAGGCGCAGGCAAAATGGTGATCAGCTACAGCTCTCTTGATGAACTCGACGGAATACTGTCGAAAATGGGATACCAGGAGTAGCTGATAACCGACAGAGCGCGTTCCTTTAGCAAGATGGCAATATTTCCACTGTAGACCTATAAAAACTAGCCTTTCAAAGTTGCCCCGGTACGGCTAAATCTCTATACTCTGCACCCGCGATGATCCGGGCTTTTTAGAGAATAAAATCTTTTAGTCTAAATCAGAGAGATAGCGGCAAATCGGTTGGGTAATTTGACTAAATCGCCAATTTTTCGAATCGTCGCAGCACAATTTATTGTGACAATTCTTGCATCAGCTTTGTGTCTG
>JABBBA010000225.1:0-1502 GCA_018607685.1 K189A clade bacterium
ATATTATACGCTGGTTGACCAATAGTCCCTGGACTCATGCCGCGCTCTACATAGGACGACTTTACGATGTGGAGGACCATGAGCTGCGCGCAACGATTGCCGCCCACTACAGCGGAGACGCCGGAGACAGACTGATTGTTGAGAGTTTGTTGGGCCATGGCACTATCGTACGTGCACTGTCGGTCTATGACTGCGAACATCTGCGCATCTGCCGACCCTCAAGGTTGTCGCACGTTGACTCGGCCAGTGTCATACGACATGCCATTGGTCATGTTGGACTTGACTACGACGTCCGCCAAATTCTGGACCTGGCCAGGTTTCTGTTCCCCTGGTTCCTGTTACCCCGAAGATGGGCATCATCCCTGTTTCGCCATAGAGCAGGTCGGCCTGAAAAGACGGTTTGTTCAACCATGATTGCGGACTCATTCGGGCATGTGAGTTTTCCTATTCTGCCGCTGGTCAAACACACTGAAGAAGGTGAGCCGAGATTCTTCCGCCGAAACCCCAAGTTATGTACACCAAGTGATTTTGACTACTCACCCTACTTTGAGATCATCAAGTACCCGTTTATGGATTTCTACCACGAGGAATACCATCTACTCCCCTGGAAAGGCGCCGGCATGCTGTCAGAGGAAGAAGCCGACATCTATGTTGAGTCAGAAGAAGAAACCAAGCCGGATGACCAATCGAATCAGTAGTTAGTTAAGCCGTACGACCAATCGCATCGGTAAGTAGATCTACAAAGTTACGTTTCCAGAAAACCTTGTTTGACCCTTTTATCAATACGCTGTCTCCAGGCTTCAGCTGAATCACAAAGTTCTCGAGGTCGAAGTCTTCGACACTCTCGAAATGGCCCTGTCGCACAAAGGATGATTCTGCGAAACCTGGCCCAAAAGTATAGACCTGATCAACGCCCTCCAGATGCTGTCCCATTTCCTGATGGGCAGCCTGGGATGCTGTACCGAGTTCCAGCATCTCCCCCAGCAAGGCGATACGGCGCTTATGTTTTTTCATCGACCCCAGATGTGCCAACGACATCTTCATGCTGACTGAATTCGCGTTGTAACTATCATCTATGACGGTTACGCCACCGGCTTCGATCAGATTGCCTCGCCCACTGGGAAGCTTCAGTGCGCTGACAAATTCTGCAGCCTGTACCGGATCAAACTCCAGAGCTGCCAGAACAGCAAACAACGCCGAGATGGATTCAACCCGTTCAGCGCCGACGAAAGGCACGTGGCACTCAATCTCAGTTCCTGCAACATCAACTTGAATTTCAGTCCCTGATCCGGTCGATCTGCCCGTTGCAGAAACATCGCCACCTTTTCCAAATGTCAGAATCTTTGGGTGGTTAGAGTAGCTGACCAGATCTACTGGTAGCACCAGCGTTCCGCCATCGCGTAATCCATGACTGATGGAAAGCTTTTCTTCTCTTAGCGCGTCCATACCGGAAAAGTTTCCAATATGCGCAGGCAGCACGTTAAGCACCAGTGCCACATCGG
>JABBBA010000225.1:1512-4751 GCA_018607685.1 K189A clade bacterium
GGGTTCCACCAGGCGGGAAAGTGGTTCTATCTCGCCGGGATGATTGGTTCCAATTTCAAACAATCCCACATCGGTACCTGCGGGCATTCTGGCCAGAGATAAAGGCACGCCCCAGTGGTTGTTCAGGCTTCCCTCGGAAGCATGACAGTTTGCCATTGGACTCAAGACTTCCTGAAGCCAGGACCTGAGTGTGGTTTTGCCGCTACTTCCCGTAATCGCCGCGACCCTTGCGGAGGTCCGATGACGCGCATACCTGCCAAGTTGCCAAAGACCATCGAGCGTATCGTCCACTCGAATTGCAGGAACTGCAGACGCCACGTCTCGATGAACCATTACCACTGAAGCGCCTGCGTTCACCGCCATCTCTATGAAGTCGTGACCATCCCGGGCATTGTCATCTCCTCCACCAAAACGAGGCCCAGGATCACCCGACAACGCAATGAAAAGATCATTGGGGGCGGTCGTTCTGGAATCGATACTAATGCCACTAGCCCCTGCCGCAATATCTGCCTGGTTAAACGCTAGCTGCAATTCTGAACCGGACCATAGAAATCGATTGTTCACGTTGGACGTTGCGCCTCTATATCGGGGTTGATGAGAACCAGGGCCATAAGTTGAGCATCTTCCCGGCCATCGTAATAACCTTTTCTTACACCGACCTTCCGGAAACCAAGGCTCAAGTAACAATCGATTGCGTCAATATTGGTGGCTCTCACTTCCAGTCGAATACAACCAATACCAGCCACTCGACAACTTTGCGTAAGCCAACGAATCAGTAACGTCGCGATACCCTGCCGGCGAAAGACAGGATCGACCGCCAGCAGACTAATGTGCGCACTGGTCTCAGCGAAGCTGGTTATCGCAAAGCCGGACAATCGGTTTTCTGATTCGGACACAATGACAGTCGAGCCTGTATCCCTGATGTAGTGTTGCACCCTGCCGGGCTTCCATCTCCATGGTAGTCCATTTTCGATCTGCGACCGGGAAAGCTGGGCAATCGTCGTTGCGTCAACAGATTTTGCTAACCTGATCACAGACGAAGTTGTCCTAGACACTCTTATTCCCTGCACTGTTATTGCCTGAACCGTTTTCAACCGGCCTATGGCTTTCGGCAATTTCCCTCAACAGGTATTTCTGAACCTTACCCGTGGAGGTTTTCTCAAGGGAACCAAATATTACCGTCCTTGGGACTTTAAACCTCGCCAGATTATCCCTGCAAAATTGAACCACATCGTTATCTGACAGGGATTCACCGGGTTTAAGGGTGACAAATGCACAGGGATGCTCACCCCACTTTTCATCGGACTTCGCAACCACCGCCGCCTCGAGAATTTTTGGATGACTGAACAGTACATCTTCTATTTCAATGCTGGAAATATTCTCACCACCGGAAATAATAATATCCTTTGAGCGATCCTTGATCTGGATATACCCATCGGGATGACACACGGCGAGGTCGCCGGAATGGAACCATCCACCCGCAAACGCCCTGCGTGTTGTTTCCGGGTTCTTTAAATAACCCTTCATCACAATGTTACCCCGCATAAACACCTCTCCCTGGGTCTGGCCATCCCATGGGACGGGCTGCATTGTCTCTGGGTCCGCAACCATCATGGCGCCGGCTAATACCGACGAGACCCCCTGACGAGCCTTCAGGGCTGCTTTTTCTTCAGCTGACAAATGGTCCCATTCCCGGCGCCATGCTGACACAATCATAGGCCCATAGGTTTCTGTCAGACCGTAAACCTGTATGACATCAAAACCCAGCGCTTCCATGCCAAGAATAACGCTGGCCGGCGGCGCCGCCCCTGCTGTCATCACCTTGATTCCTGCACGCAATCCTTCTTTCAGCGATGGCTCCGCATTGAGCAGGGTGTTAAGCACAATCGGAGCACCACAAAAGTGAGTCACCGCGTGTTTACTAAAGGCTTCGTAGATCGCATCTTCCCGAACCTGCCTCAGGCAGATTGCCGCACCGGCAACGGCCGCCAGGGTCCACGGAAAACACCATCCATTGCAATGGAACATGGGTAATGTCCACAGGTAGTTCGGATGCATGCCCATTTCCCAGGTCAGGGCGTTGTTGGCGGCGTTCAGGTAAGCACCCCGGTGGTGATAGACCACCCCTTTAGGATCTCCCGTCGTTCCGGAGGTATAGTTGAGGGAAATAGCGTCCCACTCATCATTCGGAACTTGCCAGGAATAATCACCGGTCCCTTCCGCACACAGCGCTTCATAGTCCAATTGACCTAGACATTCCCCGCCCTCGAACGACGGGTCGTCCACATCGATGACCAGTATGTCGCGGGTTGTTATCAATAGCGCGTCCTTAACGACGGCGGAAAATTCCCTATCGGTAATCAGAACATTCGACTCAGCGTGCTCCAGGATGAACGCGATGGTCAAAGCATCAAGACGAGTATTGATGGCATTAAATATCGCACCGGTCATGGGTACCGCAAAGTGCAACTCCAGCATTTCCGGTATGTTAGGCAGGATCGCTGCCACGGTATCCCCAGGCCTTACGCCTCTTTTCGTCAGTGCAGACGCTACCCTGAGGCACCTTTCATTAACTTCACCCCAGCTTCTGGTGACATCCCTGTGGATAGTGGCAGGATAATCAGGATAGAGAGTGGCCGTCCTTGTCAGGAAGGACAGCGGCGTAAGCGCCTCAAAGTTGGCCGGATTCTTACCCAATCCCGTTTCATAAATACCATTAGTCACAATTTCCCACCTTTCCGATATGATTCCCGCTGAACTTTTTTCAATCAGCTGTTATGCGAAATATTACCACTCTTCTTTTTGATCTGGGGGGCGTCTTGATAGAACTCGGCTCCCTGTCTGAAATGATGGCAACCTCTCCGCATTCTAATGAGGACATCTGGAATGGCTGGACCCGAAGCCCCTCGGTGCGGCGCTATGAATCTGGCGCTTGTACTTCAGAGGAATTCGCAGAGGACATGGTGCTCGAGTTCGAGCTGTCTATTTCTCCAGCTGAGTTTATCGAAAAATTTCGAGCCTGGCCCAGGGGGACCTATCCCGGCGCCCAATCACTGATGGATAACCTCTCCGGTGAGTTTCAACTCGCATGCCTGTCCAACTCTAATGTCAGCCATTGGGAAGGCTTTTTGTGCGAACAGGAGATTATGGCCTGCTTCAATAATACTTTTCTCTCACACCAGACCGGTTTTCTCAAACCCGATGAAGCTGCCTATCGTCGCGTTCTGGATGATCTGGGC
>JABBBA010000290.1:0-2860 GCA_018607685.1 K189A clade bacterium
TCTAATCAAACCGTTGAAGTGCTGCTTACGGCGACCGAGAACCAGGACTTTTTTACAGGACCTTTTGTTACGATCGGACCATACGATGGCGTCTCCCAGGTTGCAGCTGGTTCCCAGTCTTCACCTGATACCATGGATTACGATATTTCGTCGGTTCCGGAAGGTTTTAACTTTTATCATCTGATCGTCACCGACGGCGCCTCAACGTTGTTATTACATACTGTCCAGGCCCCCGGCGTTACCTATGACGATCAATCCTTCGCCGTAGCGAGCGTAGACTATCTGACCGATTCCGATGGAGATGGTGTTGCCGACGACAATGAAAAGCTGATGAATACTGACGCAGGGTCAAGTTCATCGACACCTGGATCAAGTTTCGTCGACGTTCTGGCGGTCTACAGCACAGGCACCAGCAGCTTCTACAACGGAGACCCCTCCACCCGACTTGATCACCTGATTGCTGTATCCAACCTGGCCCTGTCCGATAGCGGCGTCGATATAACATTGCGGCTAGTCGCCAGCGAGGAACTGGCCATGGATACGAGTCAGAGCATTACCCAGTGGTTGAGTGCCGCTGAAAATGGCGAGGGGGTTTTCAGCAACCTGCAACAGTCTCGAACGAGCGCCGGCGCAGACATGATTACGATGTTTCGGCTCTTCGATGGGGGAGGTACTTGCGGCCTGGCGTCACTCGGCGGCTTCGCTACACAGGGCTTTGTCACCCGCTCGGAACATATCTCCGCCAACTTCATCGAGTTCGATGAATGCGGCGACATCACAATGATTCACGAAATAGGCCACAACATGGGGCTGGGACATTCTGCAGCGCAGGACAACACCGGCACCTTTATCTGGTCTCGAGGACATGGGATCACAAACCGCTTCGCGACCGTCATGGCTTACGGCACGGCATTTAACGTATCAACCGAGTTGCCTTATTTCTCCAGCCCGAATGTGGTTCAGTGCGATGGCTTACCCTGTGGCGCAGATCTCAACGAATCGGCTCCTGCAGATTCCGCCACCAGCTTGAACGCGGTTCGATTCCAGCTTGCAAATTTCACCGCGTCTACGGCATCTGACCAGGATGAAGATGGCGTACCCGACGCCGATGATGCATTCCCCCAGGATGCCAATGAGTCCGTAGATACCGACAGCGATGGTCTTGGTAACAACGCTGACCGGGATGACGATAACGACGGCATGCCTGACAGATATGAAGTATTCGCGGGCTTTGATCCGCTGGTCGATGATGCAGGCATTGTCGCTAGCGGCAGCACCATAACTAACCTTGAAACGTACCTGGCCCAACCTAAAGCGACTCAGTTTTTGCAAAATACAACCAACAGCCCAAACATCGCTCGATTGCATATTGTTAATACCAGCGAAGTCCCCCAGAGCTTCACCGGTACGATCTTTGACCTGAATGGCAACAGGCTGGGGAGCGCCTATCAATCACTGGGTTCAGAAGTGCCACCCAAAGGTCGACTTATTCTGGATTCAAGTGATTTCGAATTCCTGTTCAGCGTCTCCCCGTGGAAAGGTCCCGCCATGGTAGAGGTAGTGGGATCCAACAATTTCAGTGCGATGTCAAAACTCGTCAGCCGAAGTGGCCTCATCAGCAATACCAACTGTGTGCGAGAAAACCGGGTCCTGAATATCGAAAGGTATGACCCCGATGCCGTGACGTACGTGCGGCTGATCAATACAACTGAAAACGCCATGGGTAGCATTAAAGGTACACTCTACGACTCAATGGGCAGTGTTGTCGGTTCAGCTGACACTGAACTGGTTAGTTCGCTCCTGCCAAAGCAGATGGTCTGGATCAACATTCTTCAGTTTGAACAGTTATTCGGTGCGGGCTGGGATGGAGAAGCCATGCTGGAGGTGACAGAGACAGAAGGATTGAAGCTGCTTAATCTGAATCTGATCAATGGCGAAACTTTCTTCAATTTCTCCTGTTTCGAAACAGGTGATGAATCCGAAACTGGCAGGGTCTATTTACAGACGTCCACAACCGGCCCCAACATATCCATGACGCACATCGTTAATACCAGCCAAACGTCGCAGCAATTCACGGCAACGATGTACAACAGGGAGGGTGAACAACTCGGCGCTGCTGATCAGGTGCTCGGTAGTGCTGCCGCCAAAGGCAGGGTCGTTGTATCGACGGCTGATCTTGAACAGATTTTCAATGTCTCGCCCTGGAAGGGACCGTCGATGCTCGAAGTCTCCGGCTCTGATTCATTCGAACTGATGACCAAACAGACTTCCCGTAGTGGGTTGGTCAGCAATGTTAACTGTGTTCGCCAGAACCAGATTCATAACATCGAAGGCCTGGACTCAACCGATATCACCTATATTCGGTTCATCAACACCAGCGACGCGGCCATCAGCAATATCACCGGCACCCTTTATGACGCAAACGGTAATCGGGTTGGTCCTGCGGGCCAGACGATTATGTCGACGCTTGCGCCAAAAGAGCAAACCTTCATCAACAGGAACAACCTGATCGACATCTTCGACTGCGCCACCTGGAACGGCGAGGTCATGATGGAAGTAGAGGCGGATGATGCCCTGCGGCTACTTAACCTCAACTTTATTAACAGCGAGACATTCTTTAATTTTTCCTGTTACGAGAGCGCCAACTAGGAATTCGCCGATCTTGGTCCAACTGAGGAACTGCCGTACCAGCGGATGCCGATAGTCAGTGTTCGTCGAGGGATAACAAAACATGCATCAGATTGTCCTGAAAACTAAGGCACCATGAATAACAACCACCGGTGTTGGTAAAGTCTCCGAGATGTCACGAAAAGCATACAAACGCGTCAAGTCAGGCGCGATAGCACCCGCACAACCAGAT
>JABBBA010000290.1:2870-4726 GCA_018607685.1 K189A clade bacterium
GCTCGGCAGTGCCGGCATCAAGCTGTTCTGACATTTTCCGTATCCTCCAGAAGGTGGCAATCCACGGCGGCGCTTTGGCGGTCTCAATAGTTAGTCTGACGCAGTTACCGGCAGGAAAGTTACAAAAGTTGAGTGAATATCGTAAAACAATTGGCACAGCCACCTAAGAATATGGCTTTGACCTGCCTTTTCAAGAAAGGTATGCGAGCCAGTGCTCAGATGAGCTTAACAGCCCGAGAGGAGTAGACCCGACAGCAGATGCCTGCCGGCGGCCTGCAGGACAGGAGAATGAACCCGCGATGTTCGCAATCACCTAAAAGCTAGCTCGCGCCCCTGGTCTCAAGCGCTTCGAGCGAAAACTTCTCTGAAAGCCGCACGACGTTATCCGGCAGTTTTAGATTGGCTGGGTCATACCAGGGCAAATAGGTAGCGAGAAGGCTTCCTAAAAGCGCAAATGCGGCTTTCGGACTTCTCCTTTTCCGGTTTCTTTTTCTCATTCCAGCTGACTGAGTTTCATCGGTCCGCGGTTGGTTTTGAGCGATGAACCTTGCGAAACGATAAACGTACCTGAAAAAGTGGTATTGACCATAGATACCCACGAACAGCCTGTAGAAGTAACCACCGTAGAGATGCTTATAAATATTGAACGTCACTGTGCGGTGTTCAATTTCCTCAGTGAGATGCCACATAAATAACTTTGTAATGTCTGACATTTCGCCATCGGTGCCCATGTACTTCATCGAGTTACGGGCAAGCGCACAGGTCGCGGCCTCAAAGCCTTCCGCATAGGCAAGATTGAATTTAAGTGACTTTGTTGCAGTAAATCGCTGGTAGTCAGCTTCCATTTCATCTTCGATCTGTTTGATATCGGCATAGCCATCATGACAATTTCGCAAAAGGTCGTTCAACTGTCGATGTTGCCTGAAATGTTGCGCCTCCTGGCCAATGAACTGCCGGACTTCTGCCTCTACCAAAGGATCGGAAGTATGGTTTAACGCCTCTCGCATGGTTCGAATAAGATACGGCTCGAGGTAAGGCAACGTCATAGACAACCCAAGAGGGCCAGCCATACCACGGAGGCTCTTCCGGAGCTCATTCGCATCAAACTCAAACTGCATTATCCTGATCGGTATGTCGTTCACAATTTCATCCTCGTTTTCTCGGGCAGTTGCTAAAAGGCTCACCCCATCGAAGTGTCTATAAATGCATCATGCAGCACTTTCAAGCTTTCGGGAACGACTTCCAGAGCTACCTTGACCAAACTGCATACCGATGGATAACTTTGTTTAAAATTCAGCGTCTTCATCAACATGGCGTAAGCAGTTCTTCTGCAGCGCTTTCACCTTAGCTACACTCTGCCCAGTCACTATTGCGTAAACGGCAGCTAAAAGAAAAAGTAAAAAACCAAACAGGACCGACATCTTTTATTCCAGAAACATTTGTAGTGATTTACGATGCGACTGCGACAACAGATGACCAAACGGCCCAACTAATGCATTAACTCATTCTTTCGCTGTAATCCCAGGAAGTCAGCTGGACGGGTTTAAGCCTGAGTACATATTCTTCATCGCTGCGACCAATAAGCCACTTTGCAAGACGACTGTCCGTATCGCCCAGATACCGCGGAATCACGGTTGAGAGTGTTTCCCTGGCATGATCCTTGGAAAGAGTGACCACTGCTTTCCCCCGAACACCACGATACGGGGGATCATTGGGAGCAATTTCAAAAGCGCATTTTTCGTTCGCCATAAGGTCGGAAACCAACCGACTATTCTCATGCGAGACACACAGCAGATCACCATTTTGGTCATCAAACATATACCAGACAGAACACAAAGTCGGATAACTATCTGTAC
>JABBBA010000033.1 GCA_018607685.1 K189A clade bacterium
GCATCGGTTATCGATCTATTTAAAGACACCATAGAAAAAGTCGTAGCACTGGCTGTTCTTATGCCTATTGTTGCCAGTATGGGTGGAGTCGCAGGAAGCCAGACCCTTACACTGGTTATTCGAAACATGGCCCAGGACGAGTTGTTTGATAAAAACCTCGCCTGGTTAACCCGGCGCGAAGTTGCTGTAGGCGCCATCAATGGTTGCCTTTGGGCATTTGTGGTCGCCGTTACAACATCGATGTTCTTTAATGATATCAACCTGGGCCTCATTATAGCCGCCGCATTAATTATCAATCTGCTGATCGCCGCCTTATCCGGTGCTTTGTTACCCAACTTTCTCAGGTCGATCGGAATTGACCCTGCTATCGCTGGTACAGTAGTGCTAACGACGATCACGGATGTTGTCGGATTCCTCTCATTTCTTGGGCTAGCTACCCTTTTCTACGCATGACATTCACATGAAAAAAACCAAAGACACTAATCTCCCGATCGAACCCAGTAAATCCCAAAAAAAACGTGACATGGACGGGCTGAAAGAGCTGGGAGACCGATTAACCGAACTGTCACCTGATCATCTCGCTAAAGTTGAAGATGATGACATAAGGCATGCGGTCGAAGCTGCCAAAAAAATCACCAAAGGTAACGCGAGGAAACGCCAGATACAGTACATCGCCAAGCTGCTTTCCCGGATCGACGTGGACCCAATCAGGACCATTATAGAAACACTCGATGCGAGTAGCGCGGCGTATATCCAAAAGTTTCACCAACTGGAAGCCTGGAGAGAGAGGCTGGTTGATGGTGATTCAGAAGCACTGTCAGAGGTCCTTGATACATTTCCGCAGGCAGATCGACAACAACTCCGACATCTGGTCCGCAAGGCGTCTGACGAACGTGAGACAGGACAACAGACGACTCATTTCAGAAGACTGTTTCAGTTTTTAAAAGGCCTATCTGAAGAATAAATTGCCAGATGAGCAGAAACTCTGGTCATAGAATGTCGGTGTTTGTATGACTCACATCTGATCAATCAGGCGACGATGCTGACTATCTGAATGACTGTGACCACCGGATTCAGGGGCCCGTCGCGGGCGTTTCCCTCACCGTGTCGTTAAAGATGCTGACGAACTCAATCTCAGGCTCATCAATGGTTCCGCTAATCTTATATTTCGCGCTGCTCATTTGGTTGATCTGATTTTCAAACACTTTTTGCGCAAGCATGACACCGGCACCGGCCAGGGGCCCCGTAGCAATAGCACTATAGGCCGCATACCAGGGTAACGTCCGTCCAACAGGAAGCGTAACAATCATATCGTTATCGAGTGTACTGTTGATAAGGTCCATGCTGCCGCCGACCGTGAACTTGCCACTACTGCCATGGATGATAATGGGTTCCTGAACGTCCACAGCACCCTCATCGAACGACATGACACCCTGGATTTCAGTGAACTCAAAACCCTCATCAACAACGTCCGAGAAATCGAGCCTGAAGCGTCGGGCAAGGGAAGCGAAATCAAAAATACCCAGGAGTTTTAGCGCCCCGCCGGTTTCGGCCTGCACAAAACGCCCGCCACCCTCCAATATCCTAACCTCACCTGAAACCCTCTCTACATCCACCATTGCAGGAGAACCATCCCAGGTCAGGTCAGCGACGAGCTTGAAACCTTCTCCCTCAATACTCGAGGCATAACCAAATTTTTGCTGTGCTTCTGCCAGGTCATCAACCAGAATATCTCCTGTGAATCGGCTGCTGTGTTGTCCATTCTTAAATTGCCATTCTCCCAAAGCCCCTGGAACAATTTGCACGCCAAGCGCAACCGCATCAAGGTCTTCAAACCTCCCGCCATCTTCTGAACTCCTATAGTTGAAGGACCAACGCCCAAAGTCTTCACCGTCCAACAATAACTGCCCGGTGCTAAAGTCGACGTCCGCAACCTCTAAAGGAACCACATTGCCCAGCGGGTCTATTGCGTCTGCTTCGCTTTCAAAACTTAGCCAATTCAGATTAACTTCCAATGCTGCATCATCGTCATCGAGAACCCTTACTTCACCGTCAAGCATTTCGTTACGCAGATGCGCAATCCAATACTCGTCGCCCCTGGTCACGAGCATCTCGACATCATCCAGCGGCAGGTAATACAGCAGGAATTCCTCAATGTTTAGCTCAACTGAATCGACATGTGCGGTTATCTCATCTTCAATTGAGACATCCGAGATCTGGGCAAACTCTTGAGTGACCGTTTCCCATGCGCCGAAGTTCAGAAAAGGCAACTCACCCGACATCCTGATGGCATCAAATGTCACTCCACCGGAAGCACTCGTCCCGAAATGAATTCTGCCGCCGGTCGCAATACCATCCTCGATCTTCAACGACGCACTTATATTGTCGTCCAAAGAAAGGTCGACGCGATAAGCCGGTTCGTAAAAAGTTTGTCGATATCTAAACTCATGAACTGAGTCACTGACGGGTTTTGAGAGGGGCGCCGGCAGGTCAACAATCACGCCATTTAAATCAGAAAAAGCTTCCACATAAATTTTGTCCATAGCACCCCCGTAGGGGACATGGATCTTTGTCCGGTAATCAAGCACACCGGAAGCACGACTGAGCAGAATCTGATCAGACCACTCATAGAGTACCTGTACGTCTACTGCGCCATCGACATAAACCACAATCTCTCCACCCTCGCCGTATAGCTGGCTTAGGATCCGGCCGTTAATGTCACGACCAAAGGTCATTCCGGTAAACCCATCCGAGTTAAGCCCACTCTCGTTGTTATAGCGGATATCACCGGACAGGCTGGCAATGTCCAAGTCAAAATCAGGCATGTGTAAAAGTGCATTCTCAATACTCACCAGAACGTCGGTGCGCACTTCTTCTTCACCCCTGATACCAATAGGTACCTCTATTTCAAGGGTTGCCTGCATGTCACCTTCAGCAGACCATTGAGCCGCCATATTGGATGTGGTCTCCGCCAGCGGCGTTTCTTTTAATGCACGCAGGGCATCTTCGAACGGTCCACTCAAGCGGGCCTCAACCAATACTGTGTCGGCCTTTCCTGAGATTGGAATGACAACAAAAACGTCAACGTCGGCGACATCGCTTGAATACACGCTGCCGCTTGCGCCAGTTGAGATCACATGGTGATTGTCAATATGGATAGTGGCTTCAAGATCATCGGCAGGCGGCCATTCCGGGTGGTACTCGATCGTTGTATCTTCGACCTTGAGGTATAGATCATGGGCCTTGCGAACCGCCGGTGACCCCCTGAACAAAGCGCCATGAACGGTTAACCCGGATTCATTTGACCGACCACCCTTCACTGATGACACGACCCAGGAACGAAGATCTTCTGGAATAGCCTTCGGGATGAAAGCATCCGCGGCTAACAAGTCAACATTGGCGATGCCTATCGTTAAACCCCACGTCTGAAGATCCCTGGACGGAGGCAGGTTTACCGATAATTTCCCATATGCGGAAAGGTCTCCATCCATTAGCTCAATCAACCCACTCGTTACGGAGACGCTATCTTCACCAACTCGATAGGAAAACCGGCCGCGTCCAGCATCAAAAGACCAGGCTGAATCGAACATGCTTTCGAAATACATTTCAAAACCATCGTTATCAATATCGAGGTATCCTCGATCGGGTTGTAGCGACACGAAACCGTTTAGCTGATCAATCGACGGAATTCCAAGGTACGCATCGACGGAAAAGTCCACAAGGCTACTGACCATGTGTGGCGTTCCATCACCGGGGTCTGTTGTGAAAAACAGATCCTTTAACTGCCCCCCAGGAGACACCGACAACAGGGCATTTGATAGCCGCTCAGGTATAAACTCTTTTTGACCGGCGAACTCAACTAGCCGGGTAAGTTCTGAGACCTCCACATGCTCAAGTTGCCCCGCCAGAGATGTCCCTCCAGGCCCTGTGTCTATCGCGAGACGAAGATTATCCAGCTCGAATTCAAATTCACCCTGTTCTAGCCGAATGTTTGGAATCGACAACGTACCTTGACCAATCGCCCCCCCATGAAAACGAAATCTGGATGTGACTTTATCCAGCAGGTTCCCAGCGTCTCCTTCCAGCGCTATGTCCGTTAACTCGATCTCACCTGTCACGTCCAGGTTATCCGGTTCGAGCGTCATCCAGATCCTGGTACTAAGTCTGGCCGTAGACAATCGTTGACCGGCAAGATGAAAAGAGGGTGTGAAATTTTCCAGATCAACTTGCGGTGCATCAAGGTAAAGGCTGGCGACGAAGTCGGACTCCCTTAAATCGCCCTGGTAGTAGCCGGAGAGCCTTATACGATGACCGAGAACTTCACCATCAGCTTGTTTTCTTTCCAAAAAAAGCGGAAACGAAAAACGCTTCACATCATCTTCTGCGCTAACGACCCAGGGTTGATCCCAATGTGATACAAGTTGCATCTCCATATTGGGTCCGATGAGAGCAACGTCTATCCCATCCACCTTCAACAATTCAAGGTGCGGCAGGGAGTTAAACACATGGTCAAAATTTAAGGTCCCATCCCCCCGTCTGAAACCCCTTATCCAGAATTCCTCCTCATCGCGTTCAACGGCGAACCTGATTCCGGATATCTCCATTTCTGTAACGATGGGGACCCGGCTCATCAAACTGCGGATAGAATCGACCCTGAGGACAAGCAAATCTATATCAAGGGCAGGTTCACCCTGCGGCTTCACGG